>DAOLDN010000012.1:0-19504 GCA_035327385.1 Verrucomicrobiota bacterium
GCTGGTTCACGATCTGCCCGCCTACGTTCCCGGCGAGCAGCAGAAAATCAGGGAAGTGATAAAGCTCAACACGAATGAGAATCGGTACCCGCCGTCGCCGCGTGTATTGCGCGCCGTGCGGGCGGCGACGGACGGGCGATTGCGGCTGTATCCGAACCCGACGGCGGAACGGTTGCGCTCAAAGCTGGCGAAGCTGCACCGCTGCAAACCGGAGAACATCATCGTCGGCAACGGCTCGGACGAATTGCTGGCGCTGGCGACAAGGGCGTTTGTCGAGCCGGTGACTGCGTTGATGACAACGCGGCAATCTTCTTCCCGTTCAGCCCCGCTCTCACGAGCGCAGCCACAACAAGCAGTCCAATACTTCAATCCCAGTTACTCCCTGTATCCTGTGCTGGCGGACATTCACGGGGCTGCAAAGCACGCCGTTCCATTGAAGCAGGATTTTTCCATGCCGACCGTCGAGGAACTGAAGCGCGGACGACAATGGGATTTCCGCGCCGCGCTCACGTTCATCACCACGCCCAACGCGCCGGGCGGACGCGGCTATACGACTCGCGAACTGGACGCGCTCTGCAAGGCGCAGAGCGGTGTGGTGATTCTGGACGAGGCGTATGTGGATTTTGCGGAGCAGAATGCCATGAAACTCGCCCTCAAATATCCGCGCGTGATCGTTTCGCGCACGTTTTCCAAGGCCTATTCGCTGTGCTTCCAGCGCGTCGGCTATTTCGTGGGCCACGAGGAACTCATCAGCGCGCTGCACAAGATGCGCGACAGTTACAACGTCAACGGCCTCGGACAGGTGGCAGCGGAGGCCACGCTGGACGACCTGCGTTACTACCGCGACAACTTCAGGATAATCATCGCCACACGCGACTGGCTGGGCCGCGAACTGACGCGGCACGGATTCCGTGTGCTGCCGAGCCAGACCAATTTCATCCTCGCAAGACCGCCGCGCTTTGCGGCCAAAGACTGGCTTCAAAAACTGCGCGCCCGGAAAATCCTCGTCCGCTGGTTCAGCGCTCCGGAGGTGAAGGATTATCTGCGCATCACCATTGGCACGCGCGCCGAGGCCGCCGCGCTCGTCCGTGCCGTGCGCGATATCTTGTGAGTCGTTTCGTGTGAAAGCCGCCTGCATCCTCATCTTCGCACTGTGGCTCGCGTCGCCTGCTCTGGCTGCGACGAACGCGCCCGTGCTCCAGGGCGACGGCGTGTGCCGCTTCATTCTCCACGATTATCCGCTCACGAAGACCAACGAGGCAGTCATCAATTTCGTCGTGACCGACCTGTTGAAACGGCATGAGCGTGCGTTTGATTTCAATGCGAGGACCAATCTGCGCGTCGTCATCCGAATCTTTGGACGCTTCGACGATTTTCGTGACCACATCCGCAGCAACTCCGACGGTTTCGGCGAACTGCCGTCGAGCATGGAGATCACGAACCTGGCCGGCGTTTATTCAATTCGCGACCGCGAGGTCGTCACGTGGCGTCAGCATGACCCCGCGTATTTCGCCAACAACCTTCTCCACGAGTGCAGTCACGCCATCATGAACCAGCAGTTCCGCGTCCTGCCATTGTGGGTGATGGAAGGGACCGCGGAATTTTTCTCGTTCCCGCAATACATGCGCGACGCGAAAGACCAGCGCCGTTTGATGGGGCGCTGGCTGCAATTGAAGGAATCGCTGGACAACGGCTCATTACCGCGCCTGGAAGAATTCCTGAAAACGTCGGACACCGAATTCCGGGCGATGAAACCGGAGCAGTCCTATCTTGCGAGCTGGTCGTTGATTCAGTTTTTCCAGAGCAACGCCGCGAACCGGAAGGCGTTGAACGACATGATCCGCGCGCTCCAGCGGCCCGACGTGACGCTTGCCGATTGTCCGAAACTGCTGGCCCGCGGCTATGCTGGCGGACTGGCCAAGATGGAAAAGGACTGGCACGCATGGATCACCCGCGGCGCCGCCAGCGTGCTGCAATCGTTGCAAAAGCCCAAAACCCAGCAGCCAGGCACGCGCTGATTGCGGTCACCAAGCCGGCGACACCAGTCCGCCACCTCCAACCGACGGAACTTTAGTGAGTGGACTTTTCAGGAGTCGCGGTAGGAATGGGACTTGTGACCTGAATTCGAAATCCAAAATCTCGAATCAAAGTCGAGCACAGGATTTTGAGCTTCGGCCTTCAGCTTATCCCCCCGTCACGC
The DNA here is from genome assembly GCA_035327385.1 of Verrucomicrobiota bacterium. Classification (GTDB taxonomy): domain Bacteria; phylum Verrucomicrobiota; class Verrucomicrobiia; order Limisphaerales; family JADLHS01; genus DAOLDN01. The sequence continues at coordinate 2,201 of DAOLDN010000012.1, forward strand.
CGATCAATTCCTGCTGCGCGCCTCCCAGTCCTTTGGGCAACGTGAAATAGAAGGCCGTTCCCCGTCCCGGTTCGCTCGTCGCCCACACCGTGCCGCCATGGCTTTGCACGATGTGTTTGACGATGGACAATCCCAGTCCCGTTCCGCCCTGGTCGCGGGAACGCGCCTTGTCCACGCGATAAAACCTTTCAAAGACGCGCTCCAACGCATCGGCGGGAATGCCCGGCCCGTCGTCACGAACAGTCAGCTCCACCTTGTCGCCCTTGATTTCCCGGCCACCAATCACCACCGTCCCACCCGTGCGGCCGTACTTGATGGCGTTGTCCACCAGATTGGTCAGCACCTGTTGCAACCGCCCCTCGTCGGCCGTCACGTTCAGGTCGCCGGATTCGTCCCGCAATTTCACGTCCTTGGCCAGCGCGCGGGTCTTCAGGTCGGTGAACACCTTTTCCACGACGCTTCCCAGCGACACTGTGCCCAACGTCAATTTCACGCGGCCCGATTCGAGTTCTGAGATCGCCAGCAAATCCTGTATCAACGCGTCCAGCCGCCTTGCGTTGCGGTCCACCGTTCGCAGAAATTTCTCGGCCACCTCAGGATCGTTCCGCGCCCCTTCCAGCAAGGTTTCCACGTAGCCCTTGATCATGGACAGCGGCGTGCGCAACTCGTGACTCACGTTGGCGACAAACTCCTCGCGGGTGCGTTCCAGTTGTTTGAGCCGGGTGAGGTCGTGAAAGACGACAATCGTTCCATGTCCCTTGCCGCCGTTGCCGCCGATGGACGCTGCGTTGACCTGCAACCAGCGCTCCTCCAAGCCGGGCAGTTTCATCTCATAGTCCAGCACGCTGCCCTGGCCGCCCAGCCGCTCCACAAGGTCGCTGATCTCATGGCTTCGAAACGCCTCGATCAACGTCTTGCCGCGCAGATGGGTTTGGCCTCCGAACAACTGGGAAAACGCGCGATTGGCCAGGCGGATCCGGCCCGCCTCGTCCAGCACCAGCACGCCTTCGATCATGCTGTTGAACAACGCCTCCTGCTCCGCCTGGAGTTTGTGAGCCGCCTCGGTCTCGTGCCGCTTCAACGATTGAATCTCGTCCTTGCGTGCGGCTTCAGCCGCCGACAGCTTGCGTTGCCACGACTTGTGTTGCAGGAGCAGCGCCGCGCCCGCCGCGATCACCACCAATGTCAGGACAATCCACACGTTGATTGGTCGCGTTGTTTGTCAGGATTCCACGAACCGGTATCCCACGCCGCGCACCGTATCCAGGTGCTTGGACGCGTTGCCCATCTTCTCGCGCAACCGCCGCATGTGCGTGTCCACCGTCCGAGTGTCAATCAGGCTGTCATACTCCCACACGTCCCGCAACAGCGCATCCCGCGATTGCACGCGTCCCGCCCTCCGTGCCAGCAACGTCAGCAGCTTGAACTCCGTGGCCGTCAGATCAATGGACTTCCCACGCCAGTTGACCACGTGCTTGGGAACGTCAATGAGCAGGTCTCCGAACCGCAGCACCTCTTTCTCCGTCGGCGCGGATTGGCCGCGACCGAGGATTTTTTTCACGCGCAGGATCAATTCGCGCGGACTGAAGGGCTTCGTCAAATAATCGTCAGCCCCCAGTTCCAGCCCCAGCACGCGATCCACCTCGGCGGCCTTGGCGGTCAGCAGTATGATCGGCACCCGCATTGTGGTGGGATCATGCCGCAGCACCTTGCAAATCTCAAACCCGTCCAGCTCCGGCAACATCACGTCCAGCACAATCAAGTCAGGCAGTTGCGAACGCGCCTTCTGCAACGCTTCCGCCCCGTCTGCGGCTGTCGTCACGGAATAACCCGCCTGCCGCAGATTGAACGCGACCAGTTCCACCGCATCCGGCTCGTCGTCCACCACTAGTATTCTGGCCTTCACACCGCTTGAATACCACGCCACAAAACGTCACACAACGTTGACGTGGCAACAAGCACGTTACAGCCGTGTGACAAACGTGTGACGACCTCCGTATCAGGTTGAATTGCCGACAGGTGTGGGAGAAGCCGTGCTGCCTGTCCGCCTTCAGCCGATCAGTTCTTCGATCCGTGACACGAGCACCTTGGGACTGAAGGGTTTGGTCACAAACTCATTCGCCCCCGCCTCAAGCCCGGAAAACCTCGCCATCTGACTCGTCACAGCCGTCAACATCACGATGGGTATTCGCGACGTCATCGGATTGCTGCGGATCGTCTCGCACACGCCCAGCCCGTCAATCTCTGGCATCATCAAATCCACCACCACCAGGTCCGGCGACAACGAACATACCTTCTTCAACGCCTCCACACCGTCCCGCGCCGTGCCGACCGCGTATCCCGCCTTCTTCAAGATGAACTGGAGCAACTCCAACGTGTCCGAATCGTCATCCACCACAAGAATCTTTCGTCGCATGACAACATCCTTGCCCAAATCCGGTGCTGCGCGGTGCCGAACCTGTTAAATCCCCGTGACAACCCCCGCGCCGTTTTCCCTGCAAATTCCGGCGGTCGCTACCCGCTTGCGTGAACCGCCCAAAACACTAGAATGCGCGCCATGAAATTCTATTTCGCGATTTTGGCGTATGTGATTGTTTCGGCGGTGCTGGGTGCCGGGCTGCTGATGTTGATGGCCGGCAAGCCTTGGTTGCTCGTCGCCGGTTGTCTCGTTTATTTGATCGCGTTTGCCAGATTCGGTTGCGCCTCGCATTGAAGCGCGGCCTTTGACAAATGACCCGGCTGGATCAGGCGCTGGTGGAACGCGGACTTTGCGAGAGCCGCGAGAAAGCCAAACGCGCCGTCATGGCCGGCGAGGTCCGCATCAACGACCAGCCCGCCCGCAAACCCAGCGACGCCGTCCAGCCGAACGACCGGCTTTCTCTCACCGCTCCCGAAAAATTCGTCAGTCGCGGCGGTCACAAACTGGAACACGCGCTCCAGCACTTCGGCCTGAACGTCTCCGAATGGACCGCCGTGGACCTGGGCGCGTCCACCGGCGGATTTACGGACTGTTTGCTTCAAGCCGGAGCGGACAAGGTCTATGCCGTGGACGTTGGCCAGGGGCAGCTCGCCTGGAAACTGCGCAAAGACAGGCGCGTGGTGGTGATGGAGAAGACCAATGCCCGCCATCTGACGCGGGAGTCGTTCCCAAAACCGTTCTCGCCCGTGGACGTTGCGGCCATTGACTGCTCGTTCATTTCGCTGCGCAAAATCCTTCCCGCCGCCGTTGCATTGCTCAAGCCGTCCGGTAAAATCGTCGCGTTGATCAAACCGCAGTTCGAAGCGGGAAAAGCCGAGGTGGACAAGGGTGGCGGCGTCATCAAGAATCCCGATGTTCACGAACGTGTGGTGCGGGAATTGCAGGAATTCGTCTCCGGGCAGGGCGGCTTGAAGTGGCTCGGAGTCACGGAGTCGCCGTTGCTGGGACCTGCGGGCAACAAAGAATTTCTGGTGCTGATTGAAAAATCCGGCTGACAACATCAAACGCATCGGTCTGGTGGGCAACTCCAGCAAGTCCGCCTGCACCGCCGCCGTCGCAAGGGCCGCCCGACTCGTCCGCGCCGCGGGCCGCAAGGTTTATTGCGACACCAACACCGCCGCCAGCACCGGCATCAAGGCCGCCGTCTGCAACAACACCGTCGCACTCGCCGATGCCGTGGACCTGCTGCTGGTTTTCGGCGGCGACGGCACATTACTGCGACTGGCCCGTGAAATTGCCGGTTCTCCCACACCGATGCTCGGAGTCAACATCGGCGGACTGGGATTTTTGACCGCAGTGCCATCGGACGGCCTTGCCGCCGCGCTGAAACATCTCTGGGCCGGTGAATTCAAATTTGAAAACCGCGCCGTCATCGAAGCCACCACCCGCTGCAAAAATGAAAACCTCCGCCTGACCGCGCTCAATGACATCGTCATCAGCCGCGGCATCGCGTCACGTCTCATCGAACTGGAAGTCACGGTGGACGGCGAACCTTTGACTCGATATCGCTGCGACGGGTTGATTGTCAGTTCCCCGACCGGTTCCACCGCGTATTCCCTGGCGGCGGGTGGGGCGTTGATTGTTCCCACAGCGGACGTTTTCTCCATCACACCCATTTGTCCGCACACACTCTCCAACCGGTCGTTGATTCTTCCGCTCACGGCCACCATCCACATCAAGGCCATGAGCGCCAATCCAGCCACCGTTCTCAGCGCGGACGGCCAGGTGGTGTGCGAACTGGACGCCGGTGAAATCGTCAAAGTGCGCCGAAGCCGTCGGACGGTACGGTTAATGCACCTCGCAGACAGTTCGTTTTTTGAGGCATTGCGCCGGAAGCTGCATTGGCGCGGGGCAAACCTGTAAAACAGGCCAAAAAGTCCCGCAATGTGGCAGGGTAAGGAGGTGCGACCGCAAGAACGGGTCGAGGCACGGTTGCCAAAGATTTGGACAATCAGATTTCATGGTCAGACTAAAGGACATTGCAGCGCAGGCGGGAGTTTCCGTGATGACGGTGTCGAAGGCGTTGCGCGATGAGCGCGACGTTTCAGCGGCCACCAAGTCGCGCATCAAACTGCTCGCTCAACAAATGGGCTACGTGCCGGATTCCAGCGCCCAGGGCTTGCGAACGCGCACGACCAAAATGTTCGGCCTGGTCATTTCCACCATCACCAACCCCATTTTCGCGCGCGTCGTCTATGCCATCGAGGAACGCGCCCGCGAACTGGGTTACGACGTGCTGCTGGCGCACACGCAAAATCTCCCCTCCCGCGAGGAGGAATGTATCCGCAGACTGCTCTCCCGCCGTGTGGACGGAATGTTCATCTCGCCCGTCTATCGCATGGAGCAGGAGGCTCGCATTTATCAGGAACTGCTGAACCGCCAGGTGCCAACCATTCTGCTGGGACCGCCCGCGCCGTTTTGCGCTTCATTCGCCAGCGTGCAGATCGAGGAAATGGTCGCCAGCTACACTGCCACGCAACATCTGATCCGGCTCGGACATCGCCGCATCGCGTATCTGACCGGACCGATTGTCGCGCCGTGGGCGCGCGAACGTTTCGAGGGCTACCGCCGGGCGTTGCGCGAGGCGGGCATCGAAGTGGACGACCGCTTGGTGTTCGATGCCGGCAGCACAATTGAAGAAGGAGCGAAAGCCGGCCTCGAAATGATGAACGAACGTTGCGACGCCACCGCAGTCCAGGCCGTCAACGACCTTGTGGCCATCGGTTGCGCGGAGACGTTGCTCAACCAGGGCCTGAGCATTCCGGATGACATTTCCGTCGTGGGCTTTGGCAACGTGCTGGCCGCCGAACATTTTCGCGTGCCGCTGACCACGGTCGGACAGCCCAAGTTCCGGCTCGGCATTGCCGCCGTGGACGCGATGTTGAAACTCATGCGCAACGAGCGCGTTGACAACCGCCGGATGCCCGCCGAACTGATCGTTCGCGACAGCAGCGCCGCGGCTTCACTTCCCCATTCTCACTCACACGCCCCTGAACCGCTCAAACTGGAGACCACACCATGAAACAGATCATCGGAACACTCGCCGTCGTCATCATCGTCGGAATCGCCGGCATGATGGTTTTCAAATCGTCGGAAAAACGCTTCAACGCCCGCATCACAAAATTCCACGAGGACGCAGCGACCGTCATCCAGGGGTTGCAGCAGTACAAGGAATTTGTCGGATCGTACCCCAACGGCCCCGCCAACGCGGACATCGTCAAGGCCCTCCAGGGCAAGACCGACAAGAAGGTGCTCATCCTTTCCGTGCAAAAGACCGCCCTCAACGAGAAGGGCGAGATGGTTGACCCGTGGGGCACGCCACTGATGTTCTACTTCTCCGGCAACGCTGTCATCGTCCGCTCCGCCGGCCCGAACAAGGCCTGGGAAGACACCTCCGTCATGGCCTCGGACGACTTGTTCCGGTCGAACTAACCTTTGCGACGCCAGGCGGCGACGAACATTCCGTTGCCGCCCAGATTGTGCGGCCAGATTGTCAACGTGGCCGCGCTCGTAAGAGCGCGGCCATTTTCATTTGGCAACGGCGGCAATGCGAGAGGCTCGAACGCAGATTGAGTTTCATTAAAAGCCTGCACGACTTCCTCCGTCTCAGCCCGCGTCAATGTGCAGACGGCGTAAATCAATTTTCCGCCCGGCTTGACCGAACCTGCGACATTGCCGAGCAACTGCTTTTGCACAACAGCCAGCTCCATCACGTCCTGAAGAGTCGTTGTCCAACGGGCGTGCGGATTTCGCTGCCATGTGCCGACACCACTACACGGAGCGTCCACCAGTACGCCATTATATTTCGTTTTCGTCGGAAGCTTTGCGCCGCCGTCCCATTGTGCCGCCCGATAATTGAAAACCTTCGCGCGTCCTGCGCGGCGTTTCAGTTTCTGCAATCGCCACGCCGCGCGGTCGCTGGCCCAGATCAATCCCTTGTTCTGCATCAGGTCGGACAGATGCAACAGCTTGCCACCCTCCCCTGCGCATGTATCCCACCATGTCTCACCCGGCTTGGGATCGCAAAGCAGTCCCACCGCCTGTGAGGCGATGTCCTGGATCTCAAATTCGCCCGCATGAAATTCCGGTGTCTTGAACAGATCCGATTCGCCTTCGTAAGCCAGTGCGTCCGGCAACGGAGCGCCGATCTCCAGCTCGGCTCGTTGTCCCAGCGATCTTGCAAGCTCCGCCACGTGCCCACGTTTTGCACGCAGCCACAACTTCGGCTTGCGCTGCAACGAACGCAGCCAGTCGTCGGTCAGTTCAATCTGTTCCGCAGTCCACGCCGGCACGACCTTCTCACGCAACTCGGCGGCGGAAAACGAAGCGGGGTTGGCCTGAAACCGTTCTGCCAGTCGCCGCGCCAGGCGCAGTTTCGCTTCCACTCCACGTTCATCACGGATCCAGCCATGCCAGCGGTAATAGAGAAAGACCAGCTTGCTGACCTCGGAGGCGGCGAACGGCGGCAGATCGCGCATCCGCTTCAGCACCTCGCGCAACGCCGCGTCAGCCGGTTTTTCGCGGTTCGCGCTGCGGATGACCTCCATCGCAATCTCTTGGGTGTGAAAACTCACGACAATAGAATGAACATTCGCGACGGCTTTGGCGAGTTCAACGCGTAAACGGCAGGTTGAGTTGCCGCACCTGCGCCTCCACCAATCCGCTCACGCCCAGACCGATCAATCGCAACGGCCGGTTCACAAGTTTCTCGCGACCCAGCAACCAGCAACCAAGGCGATAAATCTCCTTTGCTTCGGTCAGTGGTTCTTCCAGTGAAATCTGGCGCGTGAGCGAAGTGAAATCTCCATAGCGGACCTTGACCTGGACTGTGCGGGCCGCCAATCGGCGTTTGGCGAGACTCCTTGCGACGTCCTCGGATTGCTCCTTCAAACACGCCCTCAACGTGGGACGATCATCTGTGTCGCGCAGGAACGTGTTTTCGCTGCTGATGCTCTTGATCTCATCGCCATAATCCAGCGAACGATCATCCTCGCCGAATGCGAACCGCTTCAGCTCCGGCCCCCACGAGCCGACCAACGCGCGCAGGTCGCCGGCATGATTTTGCAGATCACCGACCGTGCGGATGCCTGCACGAAACAAATTCTCCGCAGTCACCTTTCCCACGCCGTGCAGCGAACGCACGGGCAACGGTTTCAGGAATGCGACCTTCTCGGATTCACGAATGAGCGTCAGTCCGTCTGGTTTCTGGAAATCGCTGGCAAGCTTGGCAAGCAGTTTGTTAGGCGCGATGCCGATGGTGGCGGTGAGTTGCCGACGTTCGCGAATGGCCTGCTTGAGCCGATTCGCAAGCGGCAGCGCCCGTTCGAGGCTGGCATCGGCGGAGTCAGCCTGATGTTGCGCCGACACATCCACGTAAGCCTCGTCCACGGAAACCTGCTGGATCAGTCCACCGGCAAGCTCACGAACAATCGCCATGATCTCACGCGACTCGGCCCGATAGACCTCCATTCGCGGTCGAACGAAAATGCCTTTGGGACAAAGCCGCCCCGCCGTGACACTGGGCAACGCCGAGCGGACACCAAACTTCCGCGCCTCATAACTCGCAGCGGCCACCACGCCACGTTGCGTGGGTGGCGAACCAACAATGACGGGCTTGCCCTTCAACGCAGGATTGTCGCGCTGCTCCACCGATGCGTAAAACGCATCCATGTCGAGATGGAAGATGACGCGGAACATAGGAGCGCGGAGCTCCAGCTCCGCGTGGTGTTCAATCAACTTCGCGCGGAGCTGGAGCTCCGCGTTCCTGACTCGTCAGGAATCACCAACCGCCGATATTCATCTCGAAACCGCGCGCTGCTGAAGCGCCACTCCTCAGCCGTGCGACACAGCTTTGCTTTCACAGGATTGTTCTCAATGTAGTGAATCGCCTTCCGCTCCTGTTCCTCATCCCGCATGAACGTGTCCCAGTAATCTGGCTCCCAGAACGAACCGTTGCGACCGAGCGATTCGTTAACTACGCCAGCGGAAAACGACTTCCAGCTTTGTAGCAGTTTCCTGAGTGGAGTGCTCCAGGTATGAACCAACACGTGAACATGATTTGGCATCACGCACCAGGCAAGCAGTTCATGGGTTTCCTCGTGGCCGTGACGCAGCGCATGTTCGGTGAGAATCGCGGCACGTTCGTCCCGCAAGTGACATTCGCCGATGCCCTGGTCGAGGTAATCTTCCAACTTGCTGCGTTTCTCCCGCTCATCCTCAATCGAAAGTAAATGTTCCCATTCGCCTTTCCGCACTGCGGGCATGGAATCTTTCAGGCGGAACGTGACGAATTGAACCAAGCCGGGATAATCGCAATGCGGCAGGTACCCGCGCTGATGCCAGCCGAGAAAGCCAACGGCCTTTTCCTCATCAGTCAGCGGAGGGAACGATCTGTTCTTCGCCTCAACCAGTTCGCGAAGGTAGCGTCGCTTGGCCCGAAGGTTCATGTGTGAGGAGCGCGGAGCTCCAGCTCCGCGTGATAATTGTATGTTGCCAGACTGCCAACCGGAACAGGCGGAGCTGGAGCTCCGCGCTCCCATTCCTACGCCTTGGCGATCAACTGCCGCAACACATACGGCAGGATTCCGCCGTGCTGGTAGTAGTCAATCTCGATGGGCGTATCAATGCGGCAACGGACGGGCACAGTTTCCTCTTTGCCATCCTTGCGCGTGATCTTGAGCGTGAGGTCCTGCTGCGGCTTGAGCTTTGAGTCGAGGCCGACGATGTCATAGGTCTCACTGCCATCGAGTTTGAGCGTCTGTCCGGTTGTGCCTTCCTTGAATTGCAGCGGCAGCACGCCCATGCCGACGAGATTGCTGCGATGGATGCGCTCGAAGCTCTGCGCCACAACCGCCTTCACGCCGAGCAGATTCGTGCCTTTTGCGGCCCAGTCGCGTGACGAACCCGTGCCGTATTCCTGTCCTGCGACAACAATCAGTGGTGTTCCGGCTTTTTGATACGCGACCGCCGCGTCGTAAATGGAAGTCTTCTGTCCATCCGGTCCGAGCGTGTTTCCACCTTCCTCGCCACCGAGCATGAGGTTCTTGATGCGGACATTCGCAAACGTGCCTCGCGTCATCACGCGGTCGTTGCCGCGACGTGAGCCGTAGCTGTTGAAGTCCGAAGGTTCGACACCGTTCTCCACGAGATATTTTCCAGCAGGCGACGTTTTCTTGATCGAACCGGCGGGCGAAATGTGATCCGTCGTGACACTGTCGCCAAAAATGCCGAGGGCGCGAGCGCCGTTGATGGGTTTGATGCTGCCGGGCTGCATCGAAAAGTTCTCGAAGAAAGGCGGCTCCTGGATATAGGTGGATTTGCGGTCCCACTCATACACGTTGCCGGTGCTGGACGGGATTTCGTTCCACTTGGGATTTTGCGCGGCGAAATCCTTGTACAATTTACGGAAAACTTCAGGCTGCAACGCGGCCTGAAGCATCTCACGGATCTCGCGCAGCTTGGGCCACACGTCACGCAGGAACACCGGCTTGCCATCCCTGTCGTTGCCGATAGGGTCGTTGGCCAGGTCAATATCCACGCGACCCGCCAGCGCAAACGCCACCACCAGCGGCGGCGACATCAGGAAGTTGGCCTTGATGTTCTGATGGACGCGCGCCTCGAAATTGCGGTTGCCGGACAGCACGGATGCGGCGACGAGGTCGTTCTTCGTGACCGCTTCCTCGATGGAAGTGGCCAGCGGTCCCGAATTGCCGATGCACGTCGTGCAGCCATAGCCCACGAGATTGAAACCCAGTTTGTCCAGGTAAGGTTGCAACCCGGTCTTGTTGAGGTAATCACTGACGACGCGCGAGCCCGGTGCGAGCGACGCCTTCACCACAGGATTCACGGTCAATCCGCGTTCCACGGCTTTCTTCGCGAGCAAACCCGCTGCGAGCATCACGCTGGGATTGCTCGTGTTGGTGCAACTGGTGATGGCCGCGATGAGCACCGAACCATGCCGCAGATCGCCACTGATACGCGAAGAGCCCGTCGTCGTCACGGGGTCTGGTGTCGGCCGGTTGTTGGCCATCTCGCGTTCGGTGTTCGAGTTGGTGTCCTTACGTTCAGCCACCGACGGCAGGTCCGCCTCTTGACTGCCACCGCCTGCGTGCATACGTCCGTTGGTGTCCACATGCACAACCTTCCCGAGATCCTCCGGCTTCCTGCCAAATCCATTCTCCGCGACCGGTTTGCCGAGGGCACTGGTGAATTCCTCCTTCAATTTCGGGAGTTCGATGCGGTCCTGTGGACGTTTCGGGCCGGCGACACTCGGGACGATGCTGTCGAGGTCCAGTTCCAGCTCCTGAGAATAGGCGATGTCGCCCTTCTTCGGAATGCCGAACAATCCCTGCGCCTTGTAGTAATTCTCGTAAAGCGCGCACGCCTCATCGCTGCGGCCTGTGCCGCGCAAATAATTGACGCACTCGTCGTCAATCGGGAAAAAGCCCATCGTCGCGCCGTATTCGGGAGCCATATTGGCGATGGTGGCACGATCCACCACGGGCAACGCCGCAGCGCCTGGCCCGTAAAATTCCACAAACTTGCCCACGACCTTTGCCTTGCGCAGCATTTGCGTCACAGTCAACGCGAGGTCGGTCGCAGTTACGCCTTCGCGCAACGCGCCGGTCATGTGGACGCCCACGACGTCCGGCGTCAGGAAATAAACCGGCTGACCCAGCATGCCCGCCTCAGCTTCGATGCCGCCCACGCCCCAGCCGACAATGCCGATGCCGTTGATCATCGTGGTATGTGAATCCGTGCCGACGAGTGTGTCCGGGTAATAAATGCCGTCCGCACTGAGAACCCCCTTGGCGAGATATTCGAGGTTCACCTGATGCACGATACCGATGCCGGGCGGCACGACCTTGAACGTGTCAAACGCCTGCATGCCCCACTTGAGAAACTGATAGCGCTCGCGATTGCGCTGGAACTCGATCTCCAGATTTTGCCGCAACGCATCCGCAGTGCCCGCAAAATCCACCTGCACCGAGTGGTCCACAACGAGGTCCACCGGCACGAGCGGTTCGATGATCTTTGGATTCTTGCCCAGCTTGGCCACGGCCGAACGCATGGCCGCGAGGTCCACGAGCAACGGAACTCCGGTGAAATCCTGCAACACGATGCGCGCAACGACGAACGGGATTTCCTCCGTGCGCGTCCCGGTAGGCTTCCAGTTGGCGAGCTCTTTGACGGCGGCTTCGCTGACGCGCTTGCCATCGCAATTGCGCAGGACGGACTCCAGCACCAGGCGGATGGAGACGGGCAGTTTTGAGATTGGGCCGATGCCGGCCTTTTCCAGCGCGGGCAGCGAGTAGAACGAGCCTTGTTGACTGTTGCCAAGATCGAACTGTTTGAGTGTGTCGAATAAGTTGTGTGCGTTGCTCATAAAAACTGGGCCGAATCCCTCCGCCCGACTTGTGAAATGTTGAAGATTGCAGCCGCGCCCGTCAAGAACGGCATTGGTGCTGCCATAATCCCATTGAGAGCGCCTTTGACCTTGCTGATGTAATTCCGCGTTTGCCGGGTTCGCGCTACGCTTATGGCCGGGCTTTCTGATCTCATTGCCTCCATTTCCTTCTTTGGGAAGCCTCTGCAGAAAAAAACTTCGTCCCGGCAGGCCTTTGTGATTAGCCTTTGCGCCGCATGAGATGGACACAAACATTAATTTCGACTCTTCGCGAAGCTCCGGCTGACGCGGAAATTCTTTCCCACAAGCTCCTGTTGCGCGCCGGACTCATCCGCAAGCTCGCCGGCGGCGTCTATACCTTTCTGCCGACCGGATTGCGCGCGTTGCGAAAGGTGGAGCAAATCATTCGCGAGGAAATGGACCGCGCAGGCGCGTTGGAAGTGCTCATGCCCGCGCTTCAGCCAAAGGAGATTTGGGAGCAGAGCGGTCGCGCTGAAACCGCTCGCGACGTGTTGTTCAAGGTGAAGGACGCCTCCAACCGCGAATGGTTTTTAAGCCCGACCGCCGAGGAAGTCATCACCACCACCGCCGCCAATGAAATCAATTCCTACCGGCAGTTGCCGAAGAATTTCTATCAGGTCAGCGTGAAGTTCCGCGACGAAATCCGCCCGCGCTTCGGACTGATGCGCGCCAAGGAGTTCATCATGAAGGACGCGTATTCGTTCGACACCACGGACGAGGGCGCGATGGCGAGTTACAAGAAGATGTATGATGCCTACGCGAGAATTTTTGCCCGATGCGGATTGAAGGCGTTTCCTGTGGAAGCGGACACGGGCGTGATTGGCGGTAATTATTCGCATGAATTCATGGTGCCCGCCGAGACTGGCGAGAACGAGGTCGTGTTCTGCGAGGCGTGCGGTTACGCGGCGAATGTCGAGAAAGCCACCAGTGGCATTCCCAGGACTGCGGCACGCGACATCGGGCCGGCGGTGGAAAAGTTCGCCACGCCTGGCGTTGTCACCATCGAGGCGCTGGCCAAAGAGCCGTACAAGGTCGCGCCCAATCGCCAGATCAAGACGCTTGTTTATGTGGGCGACAGCAAACCGGTCATCGTGCTGGTGCGCGGCGATGATCAATTGAATGAAGCCAAGCTGGCAGGTGTCATCGGCACGACCATTTTCCGTCCGGCGACACCGGAGGAAATTTTTGCGGCGCTGGGTGCGCATCCAGGCAGTCTCGGTGCGGTGGGTGTGAAGGACATTCCCGTTTATTGCGACGAACGGTTGCGTGGCGCGAACGACATGACCACGGGCGCGAACGAGGACGGCTTTCATTTTCGATACGTCTCCATCGAGCGCGACATCGTGGTGACGCAATGGAAGGATTTGCGCACGGTTGCCGCGGGCGAACCTTGTCCCAAATGCGCCAAAGCTCTGAAAATCCGCCGCGCCATCGAGGTCGGGCACGTTTTCAAGCTCGGCACGAAATACAGCGAGAAACTCAACGCCACGTTCTTGGACGCGGACGGCTCGCGCAAACCGTGTGTGATGGGCTGCTATGGCATCGGTGTCACGCGCACGTTGCAGGCTGTGATCGAGCAGTGCAACGACAAGGACGGCATCGTCTGGCCGCTGTCCGTCGCGCCGTATCAGGTCTGCATCACGCCGCTCAACATCGCCGCCGACAACCAGTGCATGAAACTGGCCGAACAATTCTACTCGGAACTGACGGCGAAGGGAGTGGAAGTCATCCTCGACGACCGCGACGAACGTCCCGGAGTGAAGTTCAAAGACGCCGATTTGGCCGGTTTCCCCATCCGTATCAGTATTGGCGAGAAGTCGCTTGCCAAGGGCGAGGTGGAAATCAAACCGCGCTCTGGAGCGATGATTGTTGTCAGGACCGATGAGGCTGTGGCGAAAGTGTTGGAGCTGACGGAGGCTTGAATGACGCTTCAAGAACTGCGTCAGCGGTTCAATCACTTCACCACAAACGCCAGACTGTCGCCGTTTGCGCTCACCTTGATCTTGTCACCGGGTTTGAAGTCTCCGGCCAGCAGCTTCGTTGCGAGGGGGTCAAGCAGGTGTTCTTGAATCGCACGTTTGAGCGGGCGCGCGCCGAATTGCGGGTCGTAACCTTCCTTGGCCAGCAATGATCTCGCCGTGGCGTCCACGTCGAGCAAGAGATTTTGTTGCGTGAGGCGTTTTTCCAATCGCCCAAGCTGGATGTCCACGATGCGTGCCAGTTCGCTTTCGTCCAGGCTCTGGAAAATGATGACGTCGTCCACGCGGTTCAGGAATTCCGGGCGGAAATGGCGTTTCAATTCGGCCGTGACCTTGTCTTCCATGTCCTGGCGCGCGGCTTTGGAGGTTTTTCCTTCCATGAAATATTCCTGGATGATTGGCGAGCCGAGGTTGCTGGTCATGATGACGATGGTGTTCTTGAAATCCACGGTGCGGCCCTGGCCGTCGGTGAGGCGGCCATCGTCGAGCACTTGCAGCAACACGTTGAACACGTCGTGATGCGCTTTCTCGATCTCGTCGAACAGGATCACAGAATACGGCCTGCGGCGCACAGCTTCGCTGAGTTGGCCGCCTTCCTCGTAACCGACGTAGCCGGGCGGCGCGCCGATGAGCCGCGCAACGGTGTGCTTTTCCATGTATTCGCTCATGTCAATGCGGATCATCGCGCTCTCGTCATCGAAGAGAAATTCCGCGAGTGCGCGGGCGGTCTCGGTTTTGCCCACGCCGGTCGGGCCGAGAAAAATGAATGAGCCGATGGGACGGTTCGGGTCCTGCAATCCGCTGCGGGAACGGCGAACGGCGTTTGACACGGCGACAACGGCCTGTTTCTGGCCAATGACGCGTTGCTGCAAGCGTTCCTCCATCTGGAGCAATTTCTCGCGTTCGCCTTCGAGCATGCGCGACACGGGAATGTGCGTCCACGATGCTACGACGCGCGCGATGTCTTCGTCGGTGACTTCCTGGCGGAGCAGCGTGTTGCGTGTTGCGTGTTGCGTGGACTGCTTTTCGATGCCGGCCAGTTTCCTCTCAAGCTCCGGAATTTTCCCGTATTGGATTTCAGCGGACTTTGTGAGATCGCCCGAACGTTGGGCTTTTTCCAATTCGATTTTCGCCTGTTCCAACTGCTGCTGCACGATGCTGACGGCGTTGACGGTGGTCTTCTCGTTCTGCCACTGCGCTGTGAGCGCTTTGGATTTCTCCTTGAGGTTTGCGAGCTCTTCGTCGAGGCGTTTCAGGCGTTCCCTGCTGGCGGCGTCTTTTTCTTTCGACAACGAAGTGCGTTCGATTTCGAACTGGAGAATCTGGCGGTCAAGTTGATCGAGTTCCGTTGGTTTGGAATCCAGCTCCATCTTGATACGCGACGCGGCTTCGTCCACGAGATCAATCGCCTTGTCCGGCAGAAAACGGTCCGTGATGTAGCGGTGGGAAAGCGTTGCCGCCGCGACGAGCGCCGCGTCCTGAATGCGCACGCCGTGGTGGACTTCGTAACGCTCTTTTAACCCGCGCAGGATCGCGATGGTCGCTTCGACCGTCGGTTCGGCGACCTGCACCGGCTGGAAACGGCGTTCGAGCGCGGGGTCTTTTTCGATGTGTTTGCGATACTCGTCGAGCGTGGTTGCGCCGACGCAACGCAGTTCGCCGCGGGCCAGTTGGGGTTTCATGATATTGGCGGCGTCGGTTGCGCCTTCGGCCGCGCCGGCGCCGACCAATGTGTGCAATTCGTCAATGAACAAAATGATTTTGCCCTGGCTCGCGACGATCTCCTTTAGAAAGGCCTTCAAGCGGTCCTCGAATTCGCCGCGATATTTTGCGCCGGCAATCATCGCGCCGAGGTCCATTGCGACGAGGCGCTTGTTCTTGAGCGATTCGGGAACGTCGCCATCCACGATGCGCCGCGCCAGGCCTTCAGCGATGGCGGTTTTGCCCACGCCCGGCTCGCCGATGAGCACGGGATTGTTTTTTGTGCGGCGCGTGAGCACCTGCATGACGCGGCGGATTTCCTCGTCGCGCCCGATGACGGGATCAATTTTGCCCTGTCGAGCGAGTGAAGTGAGGTCGCGGCCGTATTTTTCGAGCGCCTGGAATTTTCCTTCGGGCGACTGGTCGGTGACACGTTGGTTGCCTCGCAAGTCCGCGAGTGCTTTGAGCACTATGTCGCGTTTCAACCCGTGTGTTTTGAAGATTTGTTTCAACGCCGTGCCGCCGGCGTCGAGAATGCCGAGGAGCAGATGCTCGGTGCTGATGTAATCGTCCTTGAGCTTGCCGGCTTCGGATTGGGCGGCGTCGAGCGCCTTCTTGAGCTCGTTGCTGAGGAACAGGTCGGTGCTGCTCGTGCCCTGGACCTTGTGTCGTCTGGCGAGTTCCTTCTGGAGATCAGGTTCCAGTTTTGATGCGGGAACACCGATTCTTTCCAGCAATTCGGGAACAAGGCTCTCCGGTTGGGCGAGCAGGGCCGTCAACAGGTGTTCGCAATCCACGGACTGATGGGAGTGCTCGTGGGCGATGCGCTGGGAGTCCTGTAACGCTTCCTGGGATTTGATGGTGAGCTTGTCCAGTTGCATGCTTCATCAATACTGCGCGCCGCCAAGTCGTCAAGCGCAGTGTGGTTGGTGCGCGGGGTTGGACCCCGGGACACCTGATTGACCAGATTGGCTTGAGGTGTCGGTGGCGTGGAATCACATGATGTTTTCCCTCGCAGTTGCTGTCCATTTTCTGCGCTCACTGTCCAATATTTGAGGGGGATGCCACGCTATCCCGCGTTCTTCTGCGTCGAATCTTGGTGAGGTTGCAGAACACGGGGGTGAAAAGAAACGGAAGTGGGGTGGCATGGGTACTGCCCGTTAACGCAACGGTTGACTGTTTCGTTGTAGGTTTGGCGTTTAACCATATTTATCGAGCGAATGAAAAAGTTCATTAAAGTGCCAAAAAGGGCGGCCGTTGAAATGCTTTCGTTGTGTTGCGTGCTGATGTTATGGCAATCCAGCGAACAGGCGAAAGCGAACACGATTGCGGATTCGATCCTGGATTTCTCAGCAACGCAGGGAAGCAATAACTGGTATTACGGATACTATCCTGCTCCGGGCAACGATCTCAGCCTGGCTGTCTTTGTCGAACTGGATGGATTCATTGACAATTACTGGCATCACGCATCGGTCTGGTTTCCACCATGGACCGCCATTGATAACATCTCATTGCATCCGAACGGGACGAACTCCATCGGCGGTGAGGAATGGGCGGTGAAGCGCTGGGTCAGCCCTGACTCGATGACGGTCAACCTTTCCGGGCTGATTGCCAAAGATGATCTCGGCGGCAACGGCGTGACGGCCTACATCGTTTTGGACGGGACTGTAATTTATACGACACCAATCGCTCCCAATGACACGGTGGGTGTCACGTTC
>DAOLDN010000013.1:0-19363 GCA_035327385.1 Verrucomicrobiota bacterium
AATCACGGGCCGCAGGCCGACCGCCTAGAATCATTCGCCCGCCCCTGCCTGCTGGCCGCCCACTGGCTGGCCAGCGAACCCGCAAGGAACGAAACACTTTCACGCGCCGAAGTCGCTGAGTGGTTCCGTCGCGGATTGGTCATCGGCACGAACCCGGAGAGTCCCGAATACTGGGGGCCGACCGCCAATCATCACCAGCACACTGTCGAGATGGCCGCTTTGACGCTGGCGTTTCAAATGGCTCGCGCCTCTTTGTGGGAACCGTTGACCCGGTCAGAGCGCGATCAGGTCGCGGACTGGTTCGCCAGCATTCGAGGCGCGGGACTGCACCGGAACAATCACATGTTCTTCAATGTGATGACTCTGGCGTTCCTCACGCAGGAAGGCTACGGCAGACGGGCGGATGTTCCCGTGATGCGGCATTTGCTGGATGTGATCGAAAGCATGTCGCTCGGTGGCGGCTGGTTTATTGACGGCATGAACGAAACGGTGGACTACTACCAGGCCTACGCGTTCCACTACTACGGCCCGTGGTGGGCGAGGTTGTATGGTCACACCGACCCCGGTCGCGCGCGGCGATGGAAGGAGTGGCTCGCGGCGTTCATTCAGGACTACATCCATTTCTTCGCCGCAAGCGGCGAGAATCCGCCGTTCGGACGCTCCCTGTGCTACCGGTTCGCAGCCACTGCTCCGTTCGGACTGGCGGAACATTGCGGTGTGTCGGCGATTCCTCCCGGACAGGCGCGACGCGTCTGCACGCGCAATCTCGATTTTTTTCTCAGCCGACCCGTGCTCCAAAGTCAGGGCGCGTTGTCGCTGGGCTGGACGGATGAATTTCCCGCAATGACCGAGGCTTACAGTTGCGCCGGATCCCCGTATTGGGCGGCGAAAGGATTTGCTCCGCTGTTGCTCCCGCCCGGGCACGCTTTCTGGAAGTCGCCGGAGACACCGCTTCCTTCCGAAGCCGGAGAGTTCCAGGTTGCCATCCCGCAGGCGGGCCTCGTCGTCCGAAGCCATGAAGGCGAGGTCGAGGTGCTGAACAACGCCAACGGCATCTGTGTGGGCAACACAAAATTTGGAACGTGGAAGTGGGGCAAACTCAGTTTCCGCTCCGGCATCGGCGGCGAAATCGCTCCTTCGGAAAAACACTATCCACTCGATGCCGCCCTGACTGCCGAGTTTTCAGACGGGACCATTTTTGGAAGACATCAATGCCAGCCGGAAGTCGTCTCCGCCGAACACTGCGCTTCGGTTTACGGATTGGGCGACCGGTTCGGTCAGAATCAAGTCACGGTCGAAAGCCGGCTCTGGTGGAAAGGCGGCTGGCAGTTCCATTGGCATCACATCGTTGCCCATCAAAAATCCAGGCTCCGGCTTGGCTCTTACAGCCTGCCCCTGTTTGAGGCCGCCGCGACAAGAATTCAGATCAACGAACAGTTTGGTTTCGCTCTCGACTCCAGAAACGCGGTGGCAATCCAGGCACTGCTGGGCTTCGAGCGTGTACGCCGACAAGATTCCCATCCTGATGTCCGCACACACCTGCTTGCCTGGCATTCTCTGGTATTGATCGTAGAAACCGGCTGGATTGTTGGTGAACACGACCTCGTGGCTCTGACGTGGGTCGGCAAACCCGTTGAACCGGTGCAGCCTTGGGCCATCGCCACAACCGCACCCGGAAACTTGATGTTGAAGCATTCGCATCTGGGAGAATGGAAGATTGCACACCCGGATCTGCCCGCTTGCTCCGTGATCGAAAAGTCGAAAAGACATTGATGTTGGCAAAAAACGGTTGACAGGCCGGTTGTATGTGTTTAATAACTATTAAAACATTTCCCATGAAACCCTCGTCCTCGCAAATTGTCGCCCTGTCGGGTTTGCTGGCGGTCGGCGCTTCCGCTCAAACGCTGGCGGACTACCAACTCGCGGTAAGCTCCCAAAGCCCCGCCAATTACTTCAAACTCGACGGTGATCTGGCGGACTCGGTGGACCCGGAAATCGTGCTGGAATCGTTCGGCGCGGGAGGATTCACCTTCGACGTGTTTCGCAACAGCGGAACGAGCTACTATTACGTCAACCAGACGGATTTCCTGCGCATCAACGGCACGACCAACCTGATCAACGGCGGCGGTGTTTCCAACACCACCTCAACCGCATCGGGTACCATCAGCTTCCTGTTTCGCACCCTGGATGCCGCGCCGAACACGGGCCAGCGTTATCTATTCTCAGCGGGTGGAACCACCGAGGAACACAACGCGTTTTCATTGTTCCTTGAAAACACCAACATACTTAACGGCGACCCCAACTCCTTGAAACTGCGATTCGGAAACACCACCACCACCATCCTGCCGGCGGACGAAATCGTTCCAAACACCTGGTATTTCTTTGCCGTCAGCTACTCCGAATCCAACGCCCCCAACAAGGCCACATGGTATGTTGGTCGTCCCGGAGGAACGCTCGCCAGCGGAATGACCAGCAACTCGGAAGAATCCGTCGCCGGCGACGGACAGGGGGTGTTGACCATCGGCAACAACGTGACCCTGGGCAATTCATGGCGAAATCCCGGCAACGGGCACTTGGACGAATTCGCCATCTGGAGACGGGAATTGACGCACATGGAGGTGAACTCGCAATTCGCCACATTGCCGAATCGGATTCCGCCGCCGGCCTCCGGTTACCAGAACGTGATTGCCGGCCAGTCCCCCGATTACTATTTCAAACTGGACGGATCGAGAAGCAACGCGCTGGCAGCGGAACCCGTTCTCAGTTCGACCGGACCCAGCACGGGTTTCACCTTCGATTATTTCGGCGATTTCCTCACCACCAACGCCGCGTCCTACACTGCGGTCAACGATTCCCTTGTGGTTAGCAACAATCTCGTCAGCGGCGGCGGCACTTACAACGGCGAACCGGGCAGCGGCAAGGGCACGCTGAGTTTCCTGTTCCTCTCCTTGAGCGGCACAAATGTCAGCGGCCAGAGATTTCTTTTTTCTGCCGGAGGCGCAACATCCGCCACCAACGGCTTTGCCATCTACATGGAAAACCTGACCGCGTCCGCCGACAGGGGCGCGATCAAAGTGCGCTTCGGCAACAGTTCCAAGGCGATCCTGCCTCCGCAGGACATTGTCCCGAGCGATTGGTATTATTGCGCGGTCACGTATGATGAATCGTTGCCCAGCCAGCAGGTGACGTGGTATTTGGGACAGCCGGGCGGCCCGTTGACCGGAGGCACGTTTGATTACGTTCAAGGTTTTCGCGCGGGTCAGGGCAACATCTTCGTCATCGGCAACCACACCAATTTCAACGCCGGCTGGCGCAATCCGGGAACGGGCCGCATAGACGAATTCGCTGTCTGGCATCGCGTGCTGTCACCGTCCGAGATCACCAACCAGTTCGCGCAACTGACCCAAAGCCAGACGGTGACATCGCCCGAACTGACAATTGAGCGATCTGGATCGAACGTCCTCCTCTCGTGGCCAGCGGACACTCCGGAGGGTTTCATCTTGGAGACTACAAACGTCCTGGATGCCACGACCATCAACGCCGCAAACTGGCCCGCCGCCGGCACGCCCGTCGTGGTGGGCGATGACTATGTTGTGACCAATGCCATCTCCCCCGGAAACAGCTATTACCGTCTGCGCAAACCGTGACTTCCAAAATCATAATTATCAAACAACAAAAGGTCATCCCATGAAACGCACCCTCCTCTCCATCGTCTCCTTCACACTCCTGCCAACGGTCCTGTCGGCCCAGGTCATCGTTGACGACAGTTGGGCCGACGGCGGCCGCAACAACGGCGCGGACCCGCAGGACACCGACTGGTGGTATTCAACCGCCAGCAACGCGATCGAAGTGGGATCGGGCTTTTTGGGCATGGTCACAGGCACCTCTGGACGCGGCGTTCACGGCACGTTCGCTTCACAGGCTTTGCTCGTCGGAGACACATTGACAGCGACGTTCACCTTCACAACGCCCGCCACAGTGGCGAACAACATCTCAGGTTCGTCCGCAGGATTCAGAATCGGCCTCTACGACACAACGGGAAAACCCGGACTTGCGGCCGATCTGTCGGCTTCCAGCGGTTCGCCCAACGCAACCTATAACAATCTCAATGGTTACATGATGGACCTGGACGTGAATTTGCTTGCCGGAAACAACATCACATTCCGGCAGCGCACAAATTCGATCTCCGGCCAGCTCCAGGCCACAACCGCGGATTTCGAAATCATCGGTTCCGGCGGTGGCGACAACTACGGGCTGGCCGCAAACACCAGCTACACCGGAGTGTTGTCGTTGACCAGGACCGGCTCGGATGAACTCGAACTGACGGCTTCACTCTTCCAGGGACTTTCCCTCCTGAGCACGCACTCGGTCACGGATTCAACCGCGTCCACCACCACTTTCGGCATGTTGGCGTTTCACGCCGGGTCGAACCTTTTTGGATCGTCGGCAACGCCCGGCCAGCCCGACAACGGCATTGATTTCACAAACATCAAAATCGAGTACGTTCCCGTGCCTGAGCCGGGTTCTCTGGCATTGGCGGGGCTGGGAGCCGCGCTGCTGGCTTTCCGCCGCCGCCGTTAAAATGCCGATTGCGCACATGCTGGATTGCCGGGGCTGTTCATCCACGAACAGCCCCGGTCATTTTAACATCACTGACTGAACTCCGAATTCATGCTATCGTCTGCGTGTTGAACATGGGAACTGCTCTGAAAAACCTGCGAAACATTCTCGTGCTGATACTGATTTTTCCGTTCGTCACCGAGTTGTGCTCGCAGAGCCTTGACCCGGGGAAACCTCCAGGCGGCAACTTCAATCTCACCAATTTCTACCTCGGCCTGCCGGTGGACAGCAGCGGCGGCACCAGCGGCAGTTCAGCCTCCATCTCCGCCGCCCAGTTGACAGGCGGTTACAGCAACGCGCTTTTCTTCTACACGGCGCAGGATGGAGCGATGACGTTCTGGTCGCCTGTCACCGGAGCCACGACACCGGGTTCGAGCTATCCCCGGTCAGAACTGCGCGAACAAATCGTCCCGGGCAACAACGACATCAACTGGCTGCCATACGGCGTCCACACCCTCACCGCCCAATGTCGCGTCACTCAGGTGCCGAGTACCGCAAAAGTCATCATCGGCCAGATCCACTGCAAGACCGGCAACGCCCGCCCCCTGTTGAAACTGCAATACAACAACGGAGTGATTGAGGCGCTGGTCAAAACCAACTCCAATTTCAATCCGGACTACAAATTCATTTTCCAAAACGTGGGCCTCGGCAATCTCATCACCTACCAGATCAGGCAGGAAAACGGCCTCCTCACCACCACCGTCAACGGCTCGAACCAGACCATCAATGTCTTTGCCACCGACCCGGACTGGGCCACAAACGGGTTTTACTTCAAGGCCGGCAGTTATTGCCAGGACAATGCCGGCCCCACCAATGAAGGCTCGCGCGTCGCCTTTTACGCGCTGAATCGCAGCCACACGCCTTCCATCACCAACCATCCCGCCGGACACACCACAGTTGTCGGCAGCAACACAACCTTCACTGTCCACGCCACGGGCAACGGCCCTTTGCGTTATCAATGGCGCTTCAACGGAACGAACCTCTCGACCGCCGCCACCAACGCAACTCTCACGCTCACCAACCTTCAACCCGCCAGTGCCGGCGATTATTCGGTTCGCGTCGCCGACAACCTGGGCGCGACCACCAGCGCCGTGGCCACGTTGACAATCCTTGTCCCGCCGGCCATCACCTCCCAACCAACAAACGTCCTCGCTGTCGCCGGGTCGGATGCCACGTTCGCCTCGACAGTCAACGGCTCCACACCGCTCCGGTTGCAGTGGCTCTTTAACACCAACGCCGTGCTCGACGGCGCCACCAACTCCACGTTGGTCATCAGCAATGTGACCCTCGCGGACGAGGGCATGTATTCCATGACAGCGTCGAACGACGCCGGAGCCGTCATCACCAGTTTTGCATCACTCACGGTGAACCACCCGCCAGTTCCCGGCAGCGTCACGGGTGTCACGGGCCAATCCGTGCCCGTTTCCATCCCCGCGTCCTCGGTCCTGGACGCGGCCAGCGACCCGGACGGCGACATTATCGCGCTGGAGAGTGTCGCTCCTGAAAGCGCGAACGGAGGGAGTTTATCGCTCAACGGCTCGCACATCGCTTATACACCCGCGCTCGATTTCACGGGCGTGGACCAGTGGATCTACACATTGACCGATGTGCGAGGAGCGTCGGTTTCCGCCACCGCAAGCATCTCGGTCATCGCTTGGGATTCAATCACACTCAGTCCTGCCAGCCAGACGTTGATGGATGATGGCTCATTCCGGGCAACGTTTATAGGCGTGCCGGGATTGACTTACACCGTGGACTGCTCGACAAATCCGGCCGGCCCGTGGGCAACTGGATACACAAATCTCACTGCCGGTACGAACGGACTGTTTCAATTCATCGAAACCCCGCCCCTTCCGCAGCCCGACCAGTTCTACCGGGTGCGTTACCCGTAACTCCCCGAAACCACCGCGGAGTTGCACTCCCTAACACAACAAGAACTCATCACCGACGACCACGTGAGCGAAGCCTTCCAGTTGCTCTCGCGGGACCGGCATTTGTGGGGTTGAACAGGTGGTTTTCCAATAACCGTGGCTGCGCTCGTGAGAGCGCGGCCATCTTGCGGAATGGTCAGCCGCGTTCTGACGAACGCAGCCACTGCTTACCCAGCCTTCATCGGTGCAACCCGGCCGCGAGCAAGTTCCACAGATGGCGGAACGCACTGGCGAAATCTGCTGGTCGTTCCGCAATCCAGCGCGTGATCTCCTCCGGCGCGAACCAGTCGCCACGCTCGATCTCCTCCGGATGCAATTCAAACGGCCCTTCGCTCTCGCAGCGATAGACCCACACGAATTCCCAGCCCGTTTCCTCGCGCGCTTCGATCCGGAGAATACGCTCCGGCGTGCGGTCAATCTTCAATCCGATTTCTTCGCGCAGCTCGCGCACGGCGCACGTGTCGTAATCCTCGCCACTATCCAGATGTCCGCTCGCCGAGGAATCCCACAATCCCTTGGCCGTGTCCTTAAGCATCGAACGTTTTTGCAGGAACAACTGTCCGCGCGCGTTGAACACCAGCACATGCACCGCCCGATGCCACAGCTTGCGTGCGTGGACTTCCTTTCGCGGCGCCTGCCCGATCACCTCGTCGCGTTCGTTGACAACGTCAAAGATTTCTTCGTTTACAGTTTCCATTTGGTGGATTCCAGAAATTCGTCCTCAGCGGTCAGAAGCAATTCCAGCATCCTTTCGTGGCGATTCAGAAAGTCTTTCGTGATTTGAAAGTGTTCGGTCTCTGTGTATTTCACTTCAGCAATTCCGTCGTCCGAAAACTGGTAGATGCGTGATTGTGGATAGGCGAGCAGAATCGGCGAGTGCGTCGCAATGATCAGTTGTGACTGGTGACAGACCAG
The DNA here is from genome assembly GCA_035327385.1 of Verrucomicrobiota bacterium. Taxonomy (GTDB): domain Bacteria; phylum Verrucomicrobiota; class Verrucomicrobiia; order Limisphaerales; family JADLHS01; genus DAOLDN01. The sequence goes on from DAOLDN010000013.1 coordinate 7,467, forward strand.
CCGATGTAGCAGCGTCAGCACGCTGAGTTGGCGTTGCGGGGACAGCGCAGCTTCTGGCTCGTCAAACAAATAAACTCCACCGCCCTGCAATCTTTCTTTAAGCACCGCGAGGAATGACTCGCCGTGCGATTGGCGGTGAAGAGATTTGCCGCCATAACCGACGAACGAAGATCCCAGCTTCTCCAGTTCGCTGGCCACGTTATAGAAACTTTCCGCCCGCAGGAAGTAGCCATCTGTAGGCTGCCCAAGACTTCGTTCCAATCTGAGACAGTCGTGCAAAGTGGAATGTGTATCGTGTGTTCCAAATTGCAGATTCTTGTCGCCGCCCTCGGCGCTGAACCCTGCCTTCACAGAGATAGCCTCCAGGAGTGTTGATTTGCCCGAACCGTTTTCTCCAATGAAGAAAGTCACAGCCGGATGAAACTCCAGGCGCGAGAGATTTCTTATCGAGGGTATGGCGAACGGGTAATCGTTGAAGCCCGGCACCTTGTCTCGTTCCAGTCGAATCGCCTCGAAATAACGGAGCGCCTGCCGTTTCGCGCCCAGCGTCTTGCTCATGCCAGGCAACGGCTTTTGTGTTGAAACCTTCCGTGAACTCATGGATCAAGACGACAACAGTGTGGTCAATTCGACAAATTGCTCCAAGCTCAACTTCTCCGCCCGTTCCAGTGGCGAGATGTTCAATTCGGCGAACGCTCGCACCAATTTCTCCGCGGGCCAGTCTTGTTTGAGCAGTTTCGTCATCATCTTGCGGCGTTGCGAAAACGCCAGCTTCACCACGCGGACGAATGTCTTGCGTTGTTCGTCCGCCAGCAACGGTTGTTTCCGCCGCACCAGACAAACGCACGCCGAGTCCACATCGGGTGCGGGGAAAAAGCAGCCCGCCGGTATCTTGAACCACTCGCGTGGCTCGAAATCGAGCTGCACCAGCAACGTCAGCACGCCGTAATCCTTGTCGCCCGCACCGGCCATCAGCCGATGCGCCACTTCCAGTTGCAGCGTGGCTACGAGCATTTTTGGTGCGCGGCTTCCAGCGGCCAGTTCCACCAGAATCGGCGACGCCACCGAGTACGGCAGGTTAGCCACGAGCTTCCAATCGCTCCAGTCACGCTGTTCGCGTTTCAAGAAATCCAGCGCGTCGTCGTGCAATAGTTCAAATTTCGGACTTCCGATTTCGGATTTCTGATTGTCGTCCTCCCTCACCCCAGCCCTCTCCCCAAGGAGAGGGAGTTCTGTATTCCCGCGCTTGGCAGGTTCGGACGCGACCGGATTTACTTGCGCTTTCGCTGCGTTCTCCCTCTCCCCGGGGGAGAGGGCCGGGGTGAGGGCGAGCGGCGAACCAAATCTTTCCCGCAACACTTCCACCAGCCTCGGGTCCTTCTCGATTGCCAGAACTTCGCCAGCGCGCTCAATCAACAACTCCGTCAACGGCCCAAGGCCCGGCCCGATCTCCAGCGCCTTGTCCGATTTCGTCAATTCCGCCGCGTCCACGATGCGACGAAGCTGATTGCCGTCGTGAAGAAAATTCTGTCCGAGGGATTTCGTCAGTTGAATCCCGCGCCGCTCCAGCACTTCGCGCATTTCAGAGAGTTTCATTGGATTCCAACCACGAATGGACACAAATCAACACAAATGGCCTCCGCTTCCGCCGACGCTGATTCGTGTCTATTAGTGTTCATTCGTGTTTCAAAACCGCATCCAGACCGTTCACAGTCCGTGCCAACTGCGTCTCGGAAATCGTCAACGGCGGCGTGAAGCTGATGACGTTGCCGTGCTCGCCTTCGGGCAATAGAATGAAGCCGCGATGCAACATGGCTTTGATGGCTCGCATCGCTTCAGCGCTCGCGGGCGAACCATCCGTCTGGCGTAATTCCAAGCCGGCCATCAGGCCGAGGCCGCGGATAGTTGATAGTGGATGGTTGATGGTTGATAGCAGTTCCAGGAGGCGCTTGCCGAGACGGGCGCTGCGTTCTGGCAATTTCAATCGTTTGATCTCTGCGATTTGCGCCAGCGCCATCGCGCAGCCGACGGGATGGCCGAGAAACGTGCTGGTGTGAATCGCCTCGCCCTGCGACGCGGGCCAGGCGGCGTCCATGATGTCCGCGCGGCCCACGCATGCCGATAGCGGAAAACCGCCCGTCAGCGCCTTGCCGAGGCAGATCAGGTCCGGCACGACCCCGCTGTGCTCGCATGCGAACCATTTTCCCGTGCGACCGAAGCCGGTGTAAATCTCGTCGAGGATCAGCAACGCGCCGTGTTCGTTGCAGAGTGTGCGTAACAGCGGCAGAAATTCCGGCGGCGGCACGTTGCATCCGCCGCGCGCCTGGATTGGCTCGACGAGAATCGCGCCGATTTTCTCATGGCGAAATATCTGGCGGATGCACTTCTCCACTTCGTAGCAGCCGACGTGAGGAGGCTCATTCTCTCTTCGTTTTGAAGCGAGCCTTCTCACGTCGGCTGCTACAGGGAACGGCACGAAATGTCCGAACTCGCGCAGTTGTGAGCGGAACGGACCGCGAAAATGATCTCGATGCGTGGCGTTGAGCGCGCCGTAGCCCAGTCCGTGATACGCGCCCTCGAATGCGATGATGCCGCGTCTGCCGGTGGCGAGCACGGCTGTTTTGAGCGCGGCTTCCACGGCCTCGAAACCGGAATTGTTGAAAATGACTTTTCCGGCGATGCGGGATGCGTGATGCGTGGTGCGTGACCAGCGCTCAAAGGTGATGCGGCTCAACTCGCGCGCCAATTGCGCCTTGAGCGCGTGCGGATGCACATCGCCCATCGCGTGCAACAACTTCGCCATCTGCTTTTGACCGGCGGCGACAACGCGTGAGTTCGCGTGCCCGGCTGTCGCCACGCCGAATGCCGCCGTGAGGTCGAGATACTTTTTCCCGTTTGCATCCCAGACGTGAACGCCCTTCGCGCGTTCCCAGACGATGGGCCACGACCCATCGGGATCGAAGAACATCACGTTGCGCGACTCGTAGTCGCGCAGCAGTTGGATGGTTTGTTTGGCGGTCATGTTTCAATCACGGATGGACACAGTTGAAAAGAAAGAGATGGCGACTCCGCGAGGTTTTGGACTGCGCCAGCCCTCTGGCGCTTTTGCGTTACCAGTTGTGCGGAGGAAAGCGCCAGAGGGCTGGCGCAGTCCAAGACGCTGGCGCGTTGGTGTGAACTCCGTCCATATTCGTGTTTATTCGCGTCCATTCGTGGTTAAACGCCTCTCTGTTCCGGTGGCCAGATGACTTTGTGCATCTGCACCTGAAATCGCACGGGCAGCGCGTCTTTGATGATTCGTTCGACCAATGCCTGTCGTGAGATCGGCGTCTGGCCAGCGGGAACACGCTTCAGTGATTTGTCCTGTTGCTCCGGGCGCAGCGGATGCACCCACGACATCAACAGCGGACAAATCGTGTCGAGCTTGTGCTGCGCGATCTGTTGTCTGGCCCACTCGTAATCCTCGACCGTGCCGATGACGAATTTGATTTCGTCCGTCGGCTTCAGATGCGGGATGTTCTCCCAGCGATTGCGTTCAACTTCGCCGCTGCCGGGGCATTTCAAATCCATGATGCGCCGCACACGCGGATCAACTTGAGAGATGTCCAGTGCGCCGCTGGTTTCGACGAGCACGGTGAAGCCGTCGTCGCAAAGCTGTTTCATCAGCGGCAGCGAATTGGGTTGGAGCAGCGGCTCGCCGCCGGTCAATTCGATCAGCGGAAGTTGAGAGTTGAGAGTTGAGAGTTGAGAGTTTGAAAACGGTGCAGCCAGGCGTTTGACTTCAGCGCGTGCGTCAGCCACCAACATTTTTTTGCCCTCGGTGAACGCATAGGCGGTGTCGCAGTACGAGCAGCGCAAGTTGCAGGCGGTGAGACGCACAAAGATGCACGGCAGGCCGACGAAGGTGCTTTCGCCCTGCAAGCTCAGATAGATTTCATTGACGACCAGCGTGTCGGACATTGCGAACAATGTCCGCAAATCATGGCGACGTTACAACGCCGAATCGTTGTGACAGGCGGCCGGCTTTGCTACTGAAGCCAGACGCGTCCACGCACGGACCAGGTCACGTTCGTCATCGAGTTGGTGCAGGCGACCGGCTCGCCTGTGGCGGGAAGGTTGGCGTAGTTGGGAATGATGCTCCAGTTGCCGGCAACGCTGAGTTGAGTCGTCTGCTGAAGTTCGTAACGCCGGTCGAGGCCGAAGTAACCGGGGCCGGCGATGGCCTGCGTCTCGAAATCGATCAATACGTTCCCGTCCTGCAAAGCGCGGGCATTGACGAGGAATCTGCTGTTGGAGTTGGTGGCGGAAGTTCCCGCAATGTATTCGTCCGCGTCGCTGATGCCGTCCCCGTCGGTGTCGCCTGTGGGATTCGAGCCGACCACGTTCGTGCTGCCGTAGTTTTCGATCTCATAGAGGTCCGGCAAGCCGTCGCCATCGTGATCTGCCATGGGCGCGTCCCCCGGAGACGCCAACCTGACGGAAGTGACTGTCCAGCTTTGTGGATCGTTGCCCCAGGCCGACGGTCCGCGTCGCATCAATGCGGGTCCGCCGCCGGCTGCAGCTTCCGGCCACGGTTGTGTTGGGGCAAAGATCACCTCGTCTTCCAGCAGCAACGGTGTGAAGGCCGGCTCTTCGGCTGGAGGTTCGTCGGGACGTTGGAGACGGAGCACGCCACCGGCATCGGGCAATGATCCCAGATAGGCTCCCGTCAGAGCTGCGTTCGTGCCGATTCCATAATGCGAACGGAACGCGGCGAGCTTTGCGGCGTTGGCAGGAAGATGCCGATTGAACGGCAACACGACGAGCACTTCGCCGGGCGGGAGCATCGTGTTGGTGGGGAAGGCGAAGGTCACATCGCCATCGAGCCTCCAGCCTGTGAGATTTTCCATCAACGATCCGCCGTTGAGGATTTCCACAAATTCCAGATTGGGATCGGCTGAAGCGGGTTGATACATGAACTCGCCGATGAGCACCGGCCCGACGCGTGGACCGGAATTGGCCGCGCCAAAAGTCCGCGTGAGCATCGGATACAACGCGCCGTGACCATCGGGCCAGCGACCGAACGATTCGGCGTTCGCGGCGGCGCCGAAGCTCACGTGGTCCACAAACGCCACGAGATTGCTTTGAGCATCGGCTTGCAGCAGCCAGACGTTGTCGCCGTGCGCCGCGTCGAGGGCGAAGTCCGTGGCATTCGTGCCTGCGGACTGATTGAAATGGTTGGTCTCGTCGAACGTGAGGTAACCTCCCGCGGCCAGCACCGTGCCGGATGGGATGCGGAACATTTTATAGACCGTTGACGAGTCGCTGAGATACCAGCCGCCGATGTCGATCGCGGAAGCTGTGGGATTATGCAGTTCAATCGAGTCCACGAGCGGCAGGTCGGTGTGCGTCAACACCTCGTTGATGACCACGCCTGCCGTCTGTGACAATCCCGCTGCGCCCGGCGAGCCGCCGTGATCAATGCTGGCCCGCCAGTTGGACGCAGCGTCGTAGGTTGACGCGGGATCGATCAACTCGATCGAACTGCCCCTGCCATCGGCGCGCTCCGGCCAGGGTGCGTTGTCCTGATAGGTGAACCGGTGCAGGGTCGCCCCGCCGGCATCCACCAGGTGCAGTTCCTCGCCGCCGTTGCTGAGTTGTCCTCCGTATGTGCCGGAAATATTGATGCCGCCTCCGTATCGCTCGCTGAACGCTACGAGGTCCTTCACGATCACGATCCGCGCTCCGGGCGCGAGCATCTGCGAAGGGAAGGTGTAAGTGATGCCGGCAACGAACCTGACGCCGTTCAAATTCAAAGGGGAAGCGCCGAGGTTCTGAAATTCCACAAACTCGTAGTCTTCAGCGTTGGTGCTGACGACGGTTTCACTGCCGGCCGGCGTGTGCGGATGATAATTCAACTCGGTGATGGCAAGGTTGAGCAACGGACTGCCAATGGTCAGCGATGCGGTGTCTGCGGCTCCGCCCCAGGGTTCAAACGTGGATTTGCCCTGGTTGTCCGTCGCTTGAACGTAGTAGCTCAACGTGCCTGCGGCGAACGGCCCGATCTGCGCGGTGTAGATCCTGTCGCCGGCAACGGCGTCCGCGCCCGCGCCGTTGTCCAGCATGGCGACGGTGGAAGCGCCGCCTGCGTTGAGATTGTAAACGAGGTTCACCGCATTGACTTGCACGTCGTCCTCCGCGCGAACCGAGAACGTCACTGATTCATTCGTGGCGGGCAGCGACGGAGCGACGTTGAGCAAGGAGATCAGAGGTCCGATGTTGACCAGGTTGAGTTGATTGAGGGCGTTGGTGCGTCTGGCGTTGATGAACTCGGTGATGCCGTAGTAATTGGGCACGTTTCCGTTCGCGCCCACCTGCGCGTGGTCAAACGAATCGTAATATTGCGTGTAGGTCCAGTTGGGCCAGTCGCCGGAGTAGCGGCTGCGTTCCGTGGATTTGCAGTTGGTGATTCCAAAGCCGCCGAACGGAAGCGCACCCGTCTGGTTCTCGCGGATGCGATAAAGGAGCGGATTGAGTGACGGGTTTTGGAACGTGGTTTGAAGCAACTGGTTCATGTAATACGAGTAACGGTTGCGGAACTCGGTGACGCCCAGGATTCGGGTGACCAGGGGTGTGCTGGACGATTTGCCCCAGGTGTAGATGTTCTGCTTCGCCCAGTCGCCTGATGACGGCGTGATCCAGCGGATGCTGAAAGTGTTGTCCAGATCGTAGGGGATGTAATGCCACTTCCCGTTGCCCGGATCGCGGTAGAGATGGAAATTGTTCCAGTTGCCCCAATGCCCGTCCCAGTTCGCCGTGAGTACGTCCAGCGCCAGCCGTTTCAGGAAATCGTCCACTTCGAAATGTTTCCGTATCACGGACGCGAAACTGCTGCCCGGGGTGTTGTTGATCATGTCGATGAATGCAGCGAGGTCATTGAACGATCCGTCCGCGCCGCCCTGATATTTCAATTCATAAGTGCTCAACCCGCTGTAAGAGGCGCCCGTCGGACCTTTGTAGGTCAGGTTGGCCGGTCCGGCGGCCGTGTAAGTGCATTTGTAGAGATTGCCGCGGCTGTTCGCGAAGCGCTGCTTGATGAACACGTCGTCCACCGGCTGCGTGTTGTTGAGGACCGCATCGAAGAAAACCCCGTCGGGGCCGGAGCGATGATTGTCGGGCCCGATAATGACCGTGGCCACGTGATTGGCGTATTCCGATGGCAAACCGGCGGCCTGTGCCAGGTCGAAGGCCAGTTTCGAGCGCGCCATCGAGGGATCGTTGGATTCGGAGTTCAAGTTCAGTTTCTCGATCCCGAACAGATCCTGTCCCGGCACGAACGAGTTGAAGGAGATGTTGAACGAGCGCGGATACTTCGTCAGGCTGGTGTTGCCGCGGGCGCTGATCCCCACGTTGGTCACTGTCACGTCAATGTCGCCGTGACGGAATCGCACGTTGACGGATCCCTCGACACTCGTCGGCGTGCCTGACTGCAAGCCATTCCAGACGGATTGCGAGGCGGTGATTTCAATCCGCGCCAGCGAGGTGTCACAATAAAGCGGATGCGGCCCCGGGACGACGCTGTTGGCCGCGCCCGGAGTGTGTGAAATCAGATAGCCCGGCTGGCCTGCGCGCAGCGTCGGGTTCGTTCCATGGGTCTGAAAGCCATACGAAATGTCCGGATACTGTTCAGGATACTCCGCGCCAAAACTGGAAACCACCGTGACTCCATCCGTCGCCACGAGCGCCAGATACTCGCCATCCACATCCAAAGCAAAACTGGCGTGCAACTGCGATCCGGCCACGGCCCGGTTTTTGCCGGAGGCGAACACCACCACAAAACCGCCCGCCTCCACGACTTGCGTGGGAAATTGCCACTTCGTCAGATTGCTCGCGTCGTCCGTCAGGTAATAGCCATTGAGGTCAAGCGTCCCTGATCCTGGATTGTAGATTTCAACCCAGTCCGAAAACGCTCCGTCCTCGTCCGCCAGAACAGCCGTGTTTTGCGCCATGAACTCACTGATGACAGGTTGGGCAGCCAACGGCAGGACGTTGAGCAGAAGGACGACAAATAATAAGAGCTGTTTCAAATACATCGGTTGCCCCCTTACGAGGGCTGTTCATTATCACCGCCATCCAGCGATGTGCAACCGCACAAATGTGCGGGACGACGCGCATTCCTCGCGTTCCAACGCGACTTCTTCCACGCTCGACATTCGACATTCGTCATTTGAAATTGGCCGCATGGCATTGCCTTACAAAGTCGCCACGCTCCTCTATTGTTTCAACGAACGCGACGAAGTGTTGCTGCTCGAACGCGCCCAGGAGCCGAATCGCGGCTTCTGGAGTCCGTGCGGCGGCAAACTGGAAATGGACATGGGCGAATCACCCTACGTCTGCGCCTCGCGCGAGGCTCACGAGGAACTGGGGCTGCAATTCGCGCCCACTGATTTCCACCTTGCCGGTCTTGTGAGCGAACACGGCTTTCAGGGCACGACGCATTGGCTGATGTTCCTGTTCGAGCTGAGGCCGAAACTGAAGCAACTCCCGCCGTCCATCAGCGAAGGCCGTTTTCAATTCTTTCCGCGCGCGGCGCTGGACGACCTGCACATTCCGCAGACGGATCGCGAACGTCTCTGGCCGTGGTTTTGGCAATTTCGCGGCGGCTTCTTCGCCGCGCACTGCCATTGTCACCCCGATGGTCGCAACAACTGGACGCTGGAAGAAAGCCGCCAACTGTAGAGCGCATCACTCCGTGCGCGCAGGCCAAATTTGCGGTCCTTGCTCGCGGCGCTTACGAGCATAAATCCATACCAAAGCCATGATGGACAACCGATTGAGCGCGGAATAGTATCACTGCATGAACTTTGCTAAACCGCAAGCCCGTCGTCCAATGTAAGTTCAATGTAAGGTTAGGCCGCTATGCGCATCCTCTTTGCTATTCTTGCTCTGCTACTCTTGTTCGTAGTCGGTTGTCGTCCCTCAGCCAAGACAGAGGAGTCGCCGGAGGAATACTTCGCCAAACGTGAATCGGAATGGAAACCGCCGAAAGAGCGCTCGGATGTGCCGGTTACCGCCGCGCAGCTTGCAGAGTGTAGCCAGCGTATGAACGTTCGCTTCTCGACGAACACAGTTGCCTTGGGTTTCAAGAAGGAGACTGGGGGAATGGATGACGCCATCTTTCTGAAAGTGAGAATGCCAGTCGCAGAGGTGGAGGAGTTTATTGCTGCTTCGCCGCTCGCAAATCAGCAGTTCGGGGGCTTGGCTACGTTGCCCGGTGCGAATACGATGCCGTGGTGGTGGAACTTCACGCGCAAAGGTAAAATTCGGTACGCTCAGACTCGCTTACCGAAGGGGGAAGCTTTGCACATTTTGATCGATGCGGAGAGTGATTTCTCAGCCATTGTTTATTTGGTGTGGCATCAGACATGACAACGCGGCCTAATCTAGCAATAGACTGCAAATCTTCTTCGTAACATTTCCCCGCTGACTTGGTTCATCGCACGCTCCCGCTGCTGGCCGCTTGTTCCCCGCCGCTTTCCCCGGAGCGCGGTTTGTCCCAAACCGCAGCAGCCTCGTCTGTCAACCAACGCCAGGATTATTTCCACATCGCTCTTGTCCTTCGCACCCGCTGCGAGTTGGGACAACTCGCGCTCCGCCGGATAGCGGTGCTAAAGCCACCGCACTCCAAACGCTCCGCGAAATTTCAAACCGCTTTGCCAACGCGCCAGCGTGCCTTGGACTGCGGAGACAATTCCGATCAAGGCGGGAGCGACACCGCTTTCGCACCCACGGGAAACGTTCGCATCAAGCGGCGTTATCCTCCGTCCGAAAGCGCCGTCGCCGCTGCGCTCTGCCGGCGCAGTCCAAACTCAAAGAGAATTCCATTCGTCCAAGGAAATCGTGCGGGCCAGAATGGATTCGACCTGCCGGAGGAGCAGGCGGATTTGCGGCACAGAGTATTCGGAGTTCGTGGGAATGGTCTGCCGGTGTTGTTGCCAGACCATAAACTGATGCCGCGTGCCGGAATATGGGCCGTCGAAGCCGAGCGCGCGAAGCTTGCGGATGAATTCGCGCCGTTTAACTGGTCGCCATGCGGCCATGTTGAACCTTGTTCAAATCAATGCCGGCGAGCACGGGCAATTTGTGGCCGAGTTTCAGGCCGACCAGCAACCAATCCTCCAAAGTCGAGCGCAGTTCACCCTCACATTCCCGCAGCGACTGGCCGAACGCCGCCACGCCTTTGAGCTTGGGGATTTCGCCCGCGAACGAGCCGTCCTCCAGCTTGTCGTAACGCGCCAGTTCCAGCGCGGCTTCAATGTAGGCGGTGAGCGGAAACATCATGCCGAAAGATTAGTTGTTTTCGCGGAGAAAACAAGCCTGACAATGGCGTGAAGTCTTGCATCTGCCAAACCAAAGCCGTGCTGGGAATTAACCTGGGCGTTGAGCGTTGAATGTTGGTTGTTGAATGTTTCCCCATCCCTCAGCCTTGCCCGCATGAATGCTCCCATCATTGACCAGCATAGCGACGATCACTTCTTGCGAAGCGTTGCGACAGGGCCGCTTGCTTTGGCGGTTTGAGCGGCTTATGCTGGCCTCGAAGTGAAACAACCGTTCATCAACGTCGAGGAAAAGATTGACCGTTTTGTTGGTCGTCGAACCGGCACGCCGGACGGGCTTTCAACCAAGACCAGCACCAGGGCTGACTCAATAGCATGGCGTAAAGCATTCGGCGGGGTGCGAATTCCCCGGGGTGTTCATCGGTTCAAAACCCACGAGGAAGCAGACGAATGGTTATGGCGGATGATCGCCCGTCCAACGAACTAGCTCCGCGCGAGCCGACGGTGGAAGATTTGCGGGATTTGTGCCGCGAATTGAACCGGCGCGGCGCGAAATATGTGGTCATCGGGGGGTTTGCCATTCGCGCCGCCAATTACACCCGCCGAACGATGGACGTGGATTTGATCGTAGCCGACGATTTGGAAAACGAGGCAAAGGTTTTTTCCGCCCTTTCCACGCTGCCCGACAACGCCGTTCGTGAACTTCAACCCGGTGAACTTCAGCAATACAACGTCATCCGCGTAGGCGATGAATTTGTCGTGGACCTGATGCGTTCGGCGGGCGGGATTGATTATGCGGAAGCCGCCAAAGATGTGGTCATTCGTGAAGTGGATGGCGTGCCGATTCCGTTCGCCTCACCCCGGCTGCTTTGGCGGATGAAATCTGTCACACATCGCGAGAAGGATGCCGGCGACCTCTTGTTTTTGCGTCATTGGTTCGCCGAGCGCGGTGAAACGCCGCCCACCGTTTAGTTTTAATTCTTCATTCTGCCTTCGGCCTACTGCATTGTTTCCGCATGACCGAGCCGATCATTGACCTGCAAAGCGACGATTACTTCATGCGCGAGGCGTTGCGGCAGGCGACGCGCGCATTCGAGGCGGAGGAAGTGCCGGTGGGCGCGGTCATTGTGCGCGAGGGGCGCATCATCGCCCGTGCCTACAACCAGGTGGAACTGTTGAAGGACGCCACCGCACACGCCGAAATGCTCGCCATCACACAGGCCGAGGAAGCTGTTGGCGACTGGCGGCTGAATGATTGCACGCTTTACGTCACCAAGGAACCGTGCCCGATGTGCGCCGGGGCAATCGTCCATGCGCGACTGGGCCGCGTGGTGTTCGGCGCGAGCGACGTGAAGGCGGGCGCGGCCGGCAGCGTGATGAACCTGCTGCAATTCCCCACGCTCAATCATCGCAGCGAGATCACGTCCGGCGTACGCGAGGCAGATTGCCGGTCGTTGCTGCAAAATTTCTTCGCATTGCAGCGGGCCAAAAAGAGCGGCAAGGACGGCAGCGAACCCCGCCTGTGAACAGCAATTCTCATTTTGGTGCGGAGCGCCGGCTTGCAGCCGGCTTTGGACCGGG
>DAOLDN010000014.1:0-18446 GCA_035327385.1 Verrucomicrobiota bacterium
TCATCGCAACGGCTGGGGCATGCTGAATCGGCATCCGCTGCTCGGCATCGAGTTTCCCGCGTATCAAGTCCTCTGGCGGATGGCCGGCGTGGATCAACTCCACGTCAACGGCATCGCGAACAAGTTTTGGGAGAGTGATGATTCGGTCGTGCGTTCAATTGAGGCGTGTTTGCGACCCTTGTTTGGCGCCGGACCCACCCCTAGCCCCTCCCAGGAGGGGAACACAATTTCGAGCGCGACCGCAAATGCTCCCCTCCTGGGAGGGGCCGGGGGTGGGTCCGACCAAAGCGCAGAATGCCCCGCACACTTCACGGTGCTTCCGGTTGTTTCCTCCGGCCAATGGGGCGGACAGGCGTGCGAAACGTATCGGCGCACCAAAACGGTGGACCTGCTTTACATGGCCGGCGGCGGCATCATGGCGCATCCCGACGGCCCGGCAGCCGGCGTACGTTCGCTGCAAAAGTGGTGGGAAGCGGCGGTGGAAGGGCTGACGCTGGAACAGGCGGCGGCGCAATACCCGGAGCTGAAAAAGTCGGTGGAGAAGTTTGGAAACGCTAAATGAAACATCCAACGCCCAACATCCAACATCGAACATCCAGTGAAGCTCCAGCGGGGGCGACATTGGATGTTGGGCATTCGATGTTGGTTGTTGGATGTTTTCCATCCGCCGCATGAGCAATCTCCTCCTCACCTTTTACGGCGACGATTTCACCGGCTCAACGGATGCGCTGGAGCAACTCACGCTCGCCGGCATTCGCACGGCGCTGTTCATCCAGCCGCCGACTCCGTCGCAGTTGAAAAAGTTTCCGGGTCTGCAAGCCATCGGCGTCGCGGGCAAAACGCGTGCGCTTGCCCCTGCCGCGATGGAACGCGAACTCAAACCCGCTTTGCTTGCGCTCAAGAAACTGAAGCCGCGCCATGTTCACTACAAGGTTTGCTCCACGTTCGATTCGTCGCCAAAGATTGGCAGCATTGGCCGCGTGATGGATGTGGCGGCAAAGATTTTCCCCGCGCCATTCATCCCGTTGCTCGTCGCTGCGCCGGCGCTCGGACGTTACACGGTCTTCGGTCAACACTTCGCCCGCTATGGCATTGGCAGTACGGGCGCGATTCATCGGCTGGATCGGCATCCAGCCATCAGCAAGCATCCGGTCACGCCCATGACTGAGGCGGACTTGCGCTTGCATCTGGCGAAACAAACGAAGAAGCGGATCGCGTTGTTTGATATTTTGAGCGTGGCCTTACCGGCGGCAGCGGCGCGGATGGCGTTTAGGCAATTGCTCGCGGAGCAGCCCGAGGTGGTTTTGTGCGACGCGCTCACAGCCGAACATCTTGCCCGCATCGGCGGATTGCTGGAGGACTTTGCCAGCACAAAGCGGCCCTTATTCTCCGTTGGCTCGTCGGGAATCGAGGCGGCACTGGCGGCAGCATTCAATCTTCGTAGCTGCCGCCGTCAGTCGGCGCATTCCTCCGAGCTTGATTTGCGCGGACTAACGTCCACGGCTACGAAACCAATACTCGTCGGCTCGGGCAGTTGCTCGCCGGTGACGAGCGGCCAGATTGCCTGGGCATTGCAACATGGTTTTGCGGAAGTGGCGCTGGACGCGGCAGCACTGGCCAACCCCAAGACAAAAGCCGCAGAAATCCGACGCGCGACGTTCACAGCGGCAAAACATCTCCAAAACAACCGAAGCGTCATTGTTCATTCGACCAAGAGCGGCTCAAGCCGAGGCATCGCCGCAAAACTCAAAAGTCGCACAGCCGAAGTGCTGGGCTCCGCGCTCGGCAAAGTTTTGCGCGGCGCGACGGCGCAAAGTTCCGTCCATCGCATCTGCATTGCGGGCGGCGATACTTCCAGTTACGCGGCGTGCGCGCTGGGTATTGAAGCTTTGGAAATGATCGCGTCGTTGACCCCGGGCGCGCCGGTGTGTCGGGCGCATGCGCCAGGTTCGCCAGCGGACGGTTGCGAAGTGGTGTTTAAGGGCGGACAGGTGGGTGGAGAAAATTATTTTGGGTTGATGGACAAACGAATGGGGACAAGCGAATGAAGACGGTAAGTTTATTTTAATTCGTTTGTCCCCATTCGCTTGTCCTTACTTTTTATGAAACGCAAGAAACTCGGATTGATTCACACGTCGGCCACGCTCGTGCCGGTGTTCGCGGCGCTGTGCAAAGAGAAGCTGCCCAATGCGGATGTGTTCAACATCGCAGATGATTCGCTCGTGATGGGGATTCGCGAGGCGGGTGCGCTCACAGCGACGATTGCCCGGCGCGTGGCGGGCTATCTGGAATCTGCTGAGCTGGCGGGGGCGGATTACATCATGGTGACGTGTTCGTCCATCGGGCCGGCAGTTGAAGCCGGCGCGAAGTTGATGGGCGTGCCGGTGTTGCGCGTGGATCAACCGATGGCCGACAAGGCCGTCGCGGCGGGCAGGAAGATTGGCGTCATCGCCACACTCGCGACGACGCTGGAGCCGACGGCAGATTTGATTCAACGCCGGGCGGCCCTCGCCGGAAAGAAGATTGAACTCACCTCGAAGCTCGTCGAAGGCGCATTTGAGGCTTTGATGGCGGGCGCCGGGGCGACGCATGACGCCAAAGTTGCCGCTGCGTTGAAGGAATTGTCGCAGCAGGTGGACGTGATTGTCTTGGCGCAAGCCTCGATGGCGCGCGTGGTGGAAACGCTCGCGGCGGGAGACAGGCGCGTACCAATTTTGGCAAGTCCGGGCATTGCGGTGGATTATCTGGCAACGGTTCTATGAAGCTCCAAATTCCAAGCTCCAAGCTCCAGAGAAGTACCAAGCCTCAAGCTCCAAACCACCATACGAGCGCAGCATTGGTGCTTGGTGTTTGGAATTTCTCTGGAGCTTGGATGTTGGTGCTTGGAGCTTTCCTCTCATGAATCCCTTCTGGCAACCCCTCGCAGTCATCGGCGCACTCGCGTTGGCGATTGGGCTGCGTTTCATTCCCAAATTGCGCGGGTATCAGTTCACCGCGTGGATCCTCGTGGCGGTGACGGCGGGGATGATTTACCCGGCGCAGTTGCTCCAGGTCGGCGATTTCGATCTGCGCAACAAATGGCTCATCCTGTTCATCGTGCAGGCGGTGATGTTCGGCATGGGCACCCAGATGAAACTCGCCGACTTCAAAGGCGTGGTGAAGATGCCGTGGGCGGTGGCGATTGGCGTCATTGGCCAATTTACCATCATGCCGCTTGTGGGTTTTGGGCTGACGAAAGTTTTCCATTTCGAACCGGAAGTTGCGGCGGGAATCATCCTCATCGGCTCGTGCTCGGCGGGGCTGGCGTCGAATGTGATGGCGTACATCGCCAAGGCAAATCTCGCGCTCTCCATCACCATGACTTCCGTGACGACTTTGCTCGCGCCAATCATGACGCCGTTGTGGATGAAGTTGCTCGCTGGCGAGCTGGTTGAAGTCGAAGCGCTCAAAATGATGATGGAGATCATCAAAATGGTCATCGTGCCGATCGGCGCGGCGTTGTTGCATGATTACCTGACGTTCGCGAAGCCACGTGGGCGGCGGATTGTTTACGGCACCGCGGCTACAGGTGTCTTGTGGCTGGCATCCATCGCTTTGGGCGGATGGAATTGGTTGCAAGGAAACGTCATTGCGGAGGCGTTGCCGTGGATCGGCGCAGTCGGCTTTGCCTTTGGCGCGGTGCTGGCAGGAGTGATTTATCATCACGCCACAATCTTGCTGCCCAAACTGGCGAAACTCATGCCCGTAATCTCGATGTTCGGCATCGTCTATTTCACCACGGTGACGACAGCGGCGGGGCGCGACCATCTGCTGCACATCGGTGGATTGCTTTTCCTCGCGGCGATGTTGCATAACACGTTTGGTTACGTGTTTGGGTACGGGCTGGCGCGACTGGCGCGGTTGGATGTTGCTTCGGCGCGGACGGTGGCGTTTGAAGTCGGCATGCAAAACGGTGGCATGGCGAGCGGCATCGCCGGGGCGCTGGGCAAATTGGGTACGATGGGACTGGCGGCGGCGATTTTCAGTCCGTGGATGAATCTCAGCGGATCGGTGCTGGCGAATTTCTGGCGCAAGCGGCCAGGCAAATAAGTCACACCGGCAAATTCTGGTATATTTGGATATTTCCGCCTTGATAACCGGTTTGGTTTGGATAACGTCCCGCCACAGCATGGCAACCACCAACCCCTCCAACGCATGAGCCACAGTTCCGGCCAACAGACTCTCGTCGAACGCCTCGACGCGCTTTACGAATTCGATCGCGAGCCGGTCAGTGAGAAAAAACTTCACGGCGGCAAAACGTTCATCGCCATGTTCGCCGGTGAGCATGTGGCCGGAACTGAGTTTGTCCTTGGCACGCTGCTGGTGGCGCACGGTGTTTCCGCGTTCGATGCGCTCGTAGGATTGCTCGTCGGAAACGTGCTCGCGGTGTTGAGTTGGGCGCTCATGTGCGCCCCGATTGCCGTGCGTGAACGACTCACCGTTTATTGGCAGATTCGCAAAATCGCCGGGCCGTATCTGACAGTGATTTACTCCGCGGCGTTTGCGCTGGTGCTATGCCTGCTGGCGGGAGCGATGGTCAATGTTTCCACCACAGCGATCGCGCACCCGCTGGGAATCGAGAGTGCGAATTACGCCGCCGGCGAGCGTTGGCCCAGCTTCGCATGGATTTGTGTGGCCACCTGCATCGGCATTGTCATCGCCCTCCTGGCCGTGCTGGGATTTGAGCGCATCGCACATTTTTCCAAAATCTGTGCGCCCTGGATGCCGCTGATATTTGTGGCCGGCGGCGTGATTGGTTTGGGCATGTTGGGCGTACGCAGCGTGGGCGATTTCTGGGAGGTGGCGAAAACCAAAATCTGGACCGGCGTCCCGTTTGAAGGCCAGTCGAAGTATGGATTCTGGAGCTGCGTGGGTTTGGCGTGGCTTTGCAACATCTCGCAGCACATGGGCATGGGCGACGTGACCATCTTCCGCTACGCGAAAAAATGGTATTACGGCTTTGCCTCCGCGTTTGGCATGTTCATCGGGCACTACATCGCGTGGATTTGTTCCGGCATCATGTGCGCGGCGTTCATGGAATCGTCGCGTGCCGCCGGTATCGCCAATCCCAATCCGACCCCCGGCAACATCGCCTGGCTCGGGGCGGGTTGGGCCGGGCTGGTGTGTGTGGTGCTCGCGGGCTGGACAACGGCGAATCCGACGCTCTATCGCGCGGGGCTCGCATTCCAGACGGCAACGCCGAACTGGAGTCGCTGGCGCGTCACGCTCATTGCGGGGGTCATTATGATCGTCACTGCCTGCATCCCCGCAGTAAATTTTTACCTGGACCGCATCGTGGGCAACTACGGCTTGTTCTTCATGCCCCTGGGCGCGTTCATCTTCATTGATTACTGGGTGTTTCCGAAGCTGGGCCTCAAACGTAATTATGCCGAACAAAACCGGTTGCTCGCCAGTTGGCCTGCGGCTGTCGGCTGGTTCGGCTCGGTGATCATCTGCTTCCTGCTGTTTGCGAAGGACAACTACGAGACTTTCCGCGGACTTAACGACATCCTGCCGGCCTTCCTCGCGAAATATAAACCCGACTTTTTCATGCAGGTGTTGCCCGAGTGGATTCTCGCCGTGGTGCTCTACACCGGGTGCAGCCTCCTTCAGCAACGGTTTTCCAAACCATCCCCAACCCCGGCGTAATCCCATGAAACCCGTTCTCAAATCCGTCTCCTATCTCGGCCTCGCGATAACCGTCGCGGCCCCGTTGCTGGTGTGGGCGGGCAAAATCTCCATCGAGACCAACAAGGTTATGCTCCTCGTCGGCATGATCCTCTGGTTCGGCTCGGCCATTTTTTGGATCAAACACGATCCCTCTGCGAATGCGTGATCTCGCCGTTTCCAATCTCCGTTGCGAATATCTCGTCAACCCGCTGGGCTTGGACGAGTTTGCGCCACGATTGAGTTGGACCATTGAATCGAATCGTCGCGGCGCCCGGCAAACCGCCTATCACCTGCGCGTCGCCAGCTCGGCGGAACAACTCGCCGCCAAAGCCAGCGATCTTTGGGACAGCGGACGCGTCGAGAGCAATCAAACCACGCACATCGCCTACACGGGCCAACCGCTGAAATCGCGCGATGCGTGCCATTGGTGCGTGGAAATCTGGGATGAGGCTGGCAACTCCGCGAAATCCGAGCCGGCGCTCTGGACGATGGGGCTGCTGGAAAAATCCGACTGGTCCGCGACGTGGATTGCTGCCCATCCGGAAATCATCAAGCGCGACCCGGAAGCGATTACGCCGACGCTTACCGAACCCGGCACGCCGGCGCTGTTCCGCAGGGAATTCGATGTGCCCAGCCCAATCAAACGCGCCATGCTTTACGCCAGTGCGCGGGGCATTTTCGAATTGCGGGCCAACGGCCAGCGCATTGGCAAAGACATTTTCGCGCCAGAATGGACCGATTACGACAAACGCATCCATTATCGCACCTACGATGTGACGGCGTTGCTGAAAACGGGCCGCAACGCTCTGGGCGCAATGCTTGGAGACGGTTGGTGGAGCGGCTACGTCGGCTGGCAGGAAACCCGCGCCCGGTACGGCTCGCTCGAAAACAGTCTGATCGTGCAGCTTGAACTCGAACTTACCGACGGCCAGCGCCTCACGGTGGCCACGGATAATTCCTGGACCTGCAATACCGGCCCGATTTTGTTTTCTGATTTCATGATGGGCGAAACGTGTGACGCGAGGCGGGACCGCGGTGGGTGGGATTTGCCGGATTTTGGAAGATCGGCTGCCGCTGGTAGCGCAGGCTGGCAGCCTGCTGTTTCGCCGACTGGCAGTCGGCAGGCGCGCGAAGGACGGGGGATTGCGGATTACCAATCCGCGACACAGCAGACTGACAGTCTGCGCTACAATTGGCTGGCGGCCCGCGAAGTTGCTGCGCCAACTGTCCCGCTCGTCGCGCAACGTTCGGAGCCGGGGCGCGTGATGGAACAACTTACGCCGGTTTCGGTGCATGAAATCAAACCGGGCGTATTCATCTTCAACCTTGGCCAGAACATCGCGGGTTGGGTGCGCTTGAAGGTGAACGCTCCGGCGGGCACACGCGTCACGATCCGTTACGGCGAGCGTTTGAGTCCCGACGGCACGCTTTACACCGAAAATTTGCGCCGCGCGAAAGCCACGGATGTTTACGTCTGCAAAGGTGGCGGCGGGCATCCTGCCTGCCGTAGAGCCGGGGCGTCCAGCCCGGCGGAAATGGCGTCGCAAAATTCATCAGTCGTCGAGAAGTCCAAAGCCACTTCCGGGCAGCAAGGATGCCGCCCGCTACGTCAGACAGGGATGCCTGACGCTGTGGAAATCTCCGGCGCAGAAATCTACGAGCCGCATTTCACCTTCCACGGTTTCCAATACATCGAGATCACAGGCCTGCCCTATAAACCGGGCAAGGATACTGTGACGGGTTGTGTTGTGCGTTCAGCGACACCGGACGCGGGTCAATTTGAGTGTTCACATCCGGGCGTAAATCGTCTCTGGCTGAACGGGCTTTGGTCGCAAAAGGACAACTTTCTGTCCGTGCCCACGGACTGCCCGCAACGTGACGAACGCCTTGGCTGGATGGGCGATGCGCAGGTATTCTGCCGCACCGCCAGCTACAACATGGAAGTCGCCGCGTTTTTCACCAAGTGGATGATTGATGTCGAGGACGCGCAAACTCCGGAAGGTGTTTTCCCCGATGTCGCACCGCGGTTGCGGGAAGGTGAAAACTACGTCGGCCTTGGCAATCTGGGCGGTGGCGCCGGCTGGGCGGATGCGGGCGTGATCATTCCCTATACGATGTGGCGCGTTTATGGCGACCGGCGGATTTTGGAACGCCATTATTGTGCGATGGTGAAATGGGTGGATTGGATTGCGAAGCACAACCCAAACGGCCTGCGCGTCAAACAGCTCGCGAACAACTACGGGGACTGGTTGTGCATTCCAAGTGACACTTCGTTCGGCACACATTCGCCGATGAAGAATCTCCTCGCCACGGCGTACTGGGCGGACGATTGCACGAAGCTGGCCCGCATCGCGCGTGAACTCGGCCACGATGCCGACGCCGCGCGCTTCCAGCAGATGTTTGAGCACGTGCGTGCCGCGTTCCAAAAAGAATGGGTCGAGCCAAACGGTCGCATCACCACCGACACGCAAACCGGCTATTTGCTCGCGCTCGCCTTTGACTTGCTGCCGGAACAGCTCCGCGCCGCCGCGGTCCATCATCTGGTGGCAAACATTCAGGCGCTCAACTGGCATTTGAGTACCGGTTTCATCGGCATCAGCCATCTCAATCCGCAACTCACGCTCGCCAACCGGCCGGATGTCGCGTATCGCCTGCTGTTGCAAGAAACATATCCCTCCTGGCTTTATCCGGTGAAGCATGGCGCAACGACGATCTGGGAACGCTGGAACGGCTGGACGCACGAGGAAGGCTTCTTCAATCCGCACATGAATTCGTTCAACCATTACTCGCTCGGCTCGGTGGGCGAATGGTTGTTCCGCCACGTCGCGGGCATTGAGCTTGATCCGGACGTGCCCGGTTTCCAGAAGTTCATCTTGAAACCTTACGTTTCCGCTACCCGGGCGATTACTCCCGCTCCTCCCCCCAAGAAGGAGGGGGCTGGGGAGAGAAGGTCTGATGTTTTGCCAGATCAAATCCCCTCACCCCAGCCCTCTCCCCGCTTGGGCGGGGAGACGGAGACGGCGCTCGCGACGGCGGACGAGGTCGCCAATTCGACTGGCGCAGGATTGGACTTTGTTCGTGCCAGTTATCGCACGATGCACGGCGAGATTTCCAGCGAATGGAAACGCACCGGCAAGCAACTGAATTGGACCATCCGCATTCCGGCCAACACCACGGCAAGGGTATTTGTCCCCAGCGAGGCGAACTCTGCTGTCAGTGAAGGCGGCAAGCCAGTGGAACAGGCCGCCGGACTGCGGGTTGTCGGACGTGACGGGGACTTTTTACTGTGCGAAGCTGTGGCTGGACTTTACCGCTTTGCGAGCCGTGTGGAGTAATGTGAACTCAACGATGAAAACCAATATGTCAGTGTCAACGTCCGCCCGCACCCCGGCCCTCTCCCCCAGGAGAGGGAGAATTCTACGTCGTCTCACTCAAATACCCGCGGCGGCATTGGCCCAACGCATCACCAAGAGCAGAGATACGACCGCTGCCTGTTCCCTCTCCCCGGGGGAGAGGGCCAGGGTGAGGGCGAGCGTCACACCATTTTACCTACACTGGCTTTCTGCACTCGCGCTTCTGGCCTTGAGCGTCCTTTCCACATTCGCCGCGCCCAACACCGTCGAGCAATGGGGCATCTACGAAATCGAATTGCATGGACCGACGAATGGCAATCCATTCGTGGACGTGCGGTTCTCCGCCGTGTTCGACAACGGTGCAAAGCAGGTGGAAGTGCCGGGCTTCTATGACGGCGACGGCATTTACCGAATCCGTTTCTCGCCGGACACGCAGGGCGATTGGAATTACGAAACCAAGGCCAACCGCTGGGAGTTGACCAATAAAACGGGCAAGTTCGCCGTCACGCCGCCCGGTAAAGGCAATCACGGCCCGGTGCGCGTGCGTAACACCTATCACTTCGCATATGCCGACGGCACGCCGTTCAAGCAGATCGGCACGACGATCTACAACTGGATTGATACGCCAGACGAATTGCAGGAGGAAACGTTGCGCACGCTCGCGGTATCGCCGTTCAACAAGGCGCGCATGCTCATCACCCAGCAGCCGACGCCGTATCAGAAAAAGTTCGCGCCGCCGCGCTGGCCGTATGAAGGCACGCCGCCGCGCGATTGGGATTTCACGCGCTTCAATCCGGAGTTCTTCCGGCATTACGAGAAACGCATCGGCCAGTTGCGCGATCTGGGCATTGAGGCGGATGTGATTTTGTTCAACCCCTACGGCAAATTCGGGTTTGAAACGATGAGCGCGGAAAGCGACGACCTGTATGTGCGTTACGTGTTGGCGCGCTTCGGCGCATACCGGAATGTCTGGTGGTCGCTGGCCAACGAGTACGATTTCCTTCGCACCAAGACCGACGCAGACTGGGATCGCTTCGGCACGCTCATCCAACAGTGCGATCCGCATGACCGGCTGCGCTCGATTCACAACGGCACGCTGCTGTTCGACCAAAGCAAACCGTGGATTACGCACGTCAGCATGCAGAACGGTGTCGCCGTGGAAACGCCCGGCAGCGCGCAGATGTATCGCGATCCCTGGCGCAAGCCAGTGGTCTATGACGAGGTGAAATACGAGGGCGACGCCAAATTCCGCTGGGCAGACCTGGACGGCTTCAGCATGGTGCATCGCTTCTGGTGCGGCACGGCGGGCGGCACTTACGTCGGACACGGCGATTATTTCAACACGCTGGATGAAGACACCTGGACTTCGTTCGGCGGCAAAATCCTCGGCACGAGCGTGCCGCGTCTGGCGTTCCTGCGGAAGATCATGGAGGACGGCCCGGCGGGCGGACTTGACCCGATAGACAAATGGAACGACCCGGACACCGTCGGCGTTCCCGGCAAATATTACCTGACTTATTTTGGTCGTTCGACGCCAACGAACTGGGTTTTCCAACTCTACAAACGCGGCGTCACCGACGGCATGAAGTTCAAGGTGGACGTGATTGACGTGTGGGACATGACGATCACGCCGGTCGAGGGCGAATTCATCACGAAGAAGAAAGACAATTATCACTTCGTGGACGACAAGGGCCGCGAGGTGAAACTGCCCGGCAAACGGGGCATCGCCATCCGCGCCGTCAACATTGGCGGCCCGACTGCGCGGCCTGACCCGAACGCGTTCATTGATCCCAACGCGACACCGTCGAACCGGAAGGCGCGGCAGAATTGATCTTCAACCGCAAAGAGCGCATAGCACCCAATGATGAACGCAGGACTTCGATGCAACATTCTTGCCGGCGCGCTGCTGGCGATGACTTTGAGCCTCGCCAGCGCCGCGACCAATTCCGCTCCCCTGCCCTGCGAGCCGATTGACAGCGTGACGCTCTCCAACTGGTCCGCGCCGTATCGCAACTGGCATTACTGGCCGGAGCATGTCGTTCCAAATTCGCCTCCGCTGCCCGGCGCGACCAACATCATCGCGACGGACGTGCCGACGGTGTATCAAATTCCAGGCGACGAAAAATGGTACATGAGTTTCGTGGCCTATGACGGCAAGGGTTATCAATCCTACGTGGCCGAAAGCACGAACTTGATTGACTGGGGCAACTACCGCCTGGCGATGGGCTACGGGCCGATCAATGAGTTTGATCACGGCGGTCGCATCATCGGCGCGTATCTTTACGAATCTTACGACATCAAAGCCCCGCGCGTTTTGAAAAGACACAACGGCAAATTCGTTTCGCTCTACGGCGCTTACGCGCAACAAGGCGGCTACGAACTGCGCCCCGACGGCCAGGGACTGGCCGAAAGCGACGACGGCATCCACTGGCGGCGCGCCCAGGATCATCACGCCATTTCGATCAACGATCCCGACTGCGGCGAGTGGGAAAGTCACCGCATCTATCAACCGTGGCTCGTGGAGCATCGCGGGCGTTTTTTCAACTTCTACAACGCCGCGTTCAAGCGCAACGAGCAGAGTGGCGTCGCGTTTTCCGCTGATTTGCGGAACTGGATCCGCAATCCCGCCAACCCGGTCATCCGCAACCGCCCGGACGGATATGACTCGGCATTTGCCGCCGATCCGAAGGTGTATTGGGACGGCGACCATTGGACGATGTTTTACTTTGGCGTGGGCCACAAGTCCGCACACATCATGATCGCGTTCTCGCGCGATCTCGTGAACTGGACCGCCGATCCCGAGCCGCTCTACAAAGGCGGAGGCAATCCCAGCGGCCTGGACAAACGCTACGCGCACAAAACTTCGCTGGTCTATAACCCGAAGAACGACACGTTCTACATGTTCTACAATGCCGTACCCGGCACGCCAGGCACCATCACCGAAGGCCGCGGCATCGGATTGATTACGAGCAAGCCGGTGGAAAGATAGAACCGCAACCAGCCAGAACCGGAAGTTCGCAAGCGTTACGTCCGTGACCGCATTGGCAGAGCAACTACAGGGGCATCGTAGTTGAGCGAGTCACCAGCAGCTACTGTTTTGACTTCTGTCTCAGCTTCGTTGCCCGGTCGGTTTCTTGACAGGCCTCCAATCCTTTCAGCACAGCCTGTGTGGTGGCTTTGTTCTCAAGAATGAATTCGTCAGGCAGACCATCAATGGCTTTCAAGAAGGCAGCCTTGTTATCAGGTGACGGCAGCGCCATGGAATACGCAACCAGCGCTCGCACCAATTTGTGCCTGTAGTCCGGATTTGGGACCTTATCACGAATTTCGAGTGCGTCAGACGCGAATGGCGTCACATTTGTCCCGAATCGCATCATTTGCGAAAACAAATCTGCGAACGCATCGTATGATTTTGGATCGTTCAGCGCCCATCCCTTTTTGAATTGCACAGCGGCCTCGTCGTATCTCCTGGTAAAGAGATAACAGAGGCCCAATCCTCTCACTGCATCTGTATTGTCTGCTTCAACCATGGATAATCTCTCATACAATATTTCCGCCTTGGAAAAATTCGTCACAATAAAGTACGCCGACGCGACCGAGAGCAATTCTTTGTCAGCAAATCGCTCAGGATGATTCTCGTAGTCACGAATGAATGCCAGCACTCGATCCTTGCGGGACATTTGCTCGGCCTTTTTCCTCAGTCGCATCGCCCTGGCCTCTTGGCCAACCTGTTCCAGTCCTCTTATCACCAACTCCGTCGTGTCTTCGCGTTCAAGAATTAGATCGTCGCTTAAACTAGCAATCGCCTTAAGAAAAACACCCGTCTCAGGAGGCTGCACATGACCGCTGTAAAGGATCAAAACGTTCACGACTTGAAGTCTGTCATTCGCGTCAGGTAGTGTCTCGCGAATCTTAAGCAGATCTGGCACGAAAGGTCTTAGGCTCTCGTAGTTCTTCGTGTGCGCATACGTAATCGCCAACATTTTCAACGAGAGATCATCGCCAAGGGACCACGCTTTCCACAACTGAGAGGCAGCTTCATCGTACCGCTGTGCAGCCACAAGATAAAAGCCCAAGTCACGCCTCGCGAATGCGTTTTCTGGTTCGGCCATTACGAGCTTTTCACAGACTGCTATGGCCCTCCCATAATTCGTTGAAATAGCGTAACCTTGTGCAGCGAGCAGCAATTTGTCATTCGGGTATTGATCCGAATTCAGTTCATACTCCCGCATAGCCTCCAAGGCCCGCTCCTTGACTTGACTGGGATTTGACTTTGGCCCTGAGGCATTGGTTTGTGCCCATGAATTAGGACATTCCACACAAACCGCCAAGCAAATCAGTAGAAAAGAAATTGTGCTTTTCATAGGTAATTACCAGAACGGCCGAAATATGGGTGGAATTACTCCCCCCAATGCCCCCAAGGCAGAGCAAGGTCAATGAGATATTGCGCAATGACATAATTAGTAATCAAAAGAATGGCCGCAACCAGCAGCGTTGGAGCGGCGCGAACGGTTCACAATCGTGGCGCTGCCGGTTTGACTGGCGCGGCCCAGGCGTGAACGCCCTGTGTCTTGACCTTGCGTTTATAGACCTTGTCCACGCACGTCGCGTAAATGGTGTCGAAGTTCTCTCCGCCAAAGCAAAGGTTGGTGATGCGTTTGTTGGGAGTGGGAATGATGCAGTTCACGCGGCCCGCCTGATCGCAGACCTGGATGCCGAGGCTTGTGGCAACGTAGAGCCGGCCTTCGCGGTCCACGCGCAATCCATCGGCGGAACTGTCATCCGCAATGTCCGGGCAGTGCAGCCAGTAGAATCGTTGTTTCGCGCCGAGCTTGCCGTCGGGTTGAATCTGGTAGCTGTAAACCCAGTGCGACCAGTAATCCGCCACGTAGAGCAATGTTTGATCGGGTGAAAGCATGACGCCGTTGGCATAGCGCAAGCCTGTGTCCACTTCCACTTTCTCGCCGCCGGGACGGATGAGCCACACGCGACTGGGAGAACGATTGTTTGCACCGGGATGGGTGACATAGATGTTTCCGTTGTGCGCCACCACGATGTCGTTGCCGGGGATTCCGTCCGCGATGACCGTCTCATTCCCTTCCGCATCGTAGGCCAGAATCTTTTGCGCGCCGGTTGCCACCGAGTAAAGTCGCCCATCCGGGCCGAACGCCTGTCCGTTCGCGCGTTTCGTGTCAGTGATGAACTCCGTGATGCTGCCATCGAGACTGATCTTGTAGCTCTTGCTTGCTGGAATGTCGGTGAAGAAAACCTCGCCTTTCGCGTTGGCCACAGGGCCTTCCGTGAGCCGATACCCTTCGCCGACCAGTTCCCATTCCTCGCCGGGAATGAGGATGTTCTTGAGCTGCGGCGAACCCAGCCCCTTGCCTACCGGCTGTGGCCAGTCCTTCCACAACCAGCGCATGGCGTCGGGAAACACTTCCGTGCCGTGATTTCCATTGTGTCTGCCGTCGCCCCAGGCGTGTTGCACTTCGTAACCGGCGAATGTCAGCGCACGCTCCATCGTCTGATTCGCCATCCACCAGTCGCCGCCGTAAATGTTCAGATCATTCGTCCCGTCCTGGAGAAAGATGCGGATGGGCTTCGGCTCGGTCTTGCGGATGAGCGTCGGGTAACGATCGCCGCCGCGCAACCCAACGTAGGTTCCGATGGCGCTGAACACGCGGCTGAACGCGTCGGGCCTTTCCCACGCAACGGTGAATGCGCAAATCGCGCCACTGCTCGCTCCGCCAATCGCGCGATCAGTGCCGTTGGTGGAAAGCCGGATTGCGCGGCCATCGGACGTTTTCTTGGTCTCGACATCGGGCAACAATTCCTCCAGCAGAAAGCGCGCGTAATTGTCGCCGAGGCCGTCGTATTCATAACTGCGATTGAAACGGTCGAGCGCGCTGTTGGTGTCGGCGGCCTTCACGCGTCCGTGCATGACGAAGACGCCGATGGTC
This sequence comes from Verrucomicrobiota bacterium, assembly GCA_035327385.1. Taxonomy (GTDB): domain Bacteria; phylum Verrucomicrobiota; class Verrucomicrobiia; order Limisphaerales; family JADLHS01; genus DAOLDN01. The sequence continues at coordinate 15,023 of DAOLDN010000014.1, forward strand.
ACGGGCATTTCCTTGGCCGCAATCAATTGGTCGAAAACGTCGGGGGCTTTCCATTGGATGCCGTCCTGATTGACATAAACGCAGGCCGGTTTGTCCGGCGAGTATTGGGCGGGAACATAAACCCAGTAATCGCGATAGGTGCCGGGGAATATCTTCGATTGCTCGAAGCTGAACTTGAGCACTTCACCCTTTGGGACCGCGCCGTCCGTCGCCGGCTGCGTTTGCGAGTAACAATGCGTTGAGAGCGCCAGCACGCCCGTGAATACAAGGACAAGGAAGCGGGGAGTCATAGGATGCCGCAATCTTGGGGCGCAAATCCAAAACCCGTCAAGCCGCGATCTTCGGGCAGGCCAATCACGCCCAATACGCGTCATCCTTCTTTATCGCCCCGCAATGACGGACGCATCACCGCCGCCAGTTCTGCCGGCAGCGGCCTGGGCTTGCCGTCAATGCGGGTGCAGGCATGGAACGTTTCACACTCCATAATCAACTTCCCATCCTGATTCACGATGCGATGGCCGAAATTGAGCCGCACGCGGCCCACCTCCGTCGGCCACACCTCAATCGTCAACACATCGTCGTATCGCGCCATGAACTTGTAGCGCAACCGGGCTTCGACGACCGGAAAGATCACGTCCTGTTCCTGAAGTTCGAGCAGCGTGCGGCCCAGTTGCCGGAAGAATTCTCCGCGCGCCGCTTCCAGCAGATCGAGGTAACGCGAATGATACACGTGATTGCCCGCCGTGCAGTCCGCGTAACTCACCCGTCGCTGCCAGGAAAAACCGCTTTCTTTCATGGCCGCAGGCTAAAGACCATGAGGCAAACTGCAACGTGGAAAACAATTTTGCCATCCAGGGCACAATTTCGGCATAGCTGTGCAGAAAATCACTCATTGCGCGAACCGCCCGCGCAAGTATGTTGCAACCGTGGACTGGCAACAGGTCATTTCGTTGATCATCGTGGCTGCGGCAGTGGTGGCGCTGCTGTGGGGGCGTTTCCGTCGTCGTAAATTCAGCTTCGAACGCGACACGCATTGCGGTTGTTCCGCGCCAAAATCCGGTCACGCCGGCCCGTCCATCATCTTCCGCGCCCGCAAAGGCGAACGTCCGGAAGTGCGTGTGAAAATGGGTTGAAACCCGAAACTTGCGAAGCGAAGCGCATTGGCATACCTTCCCACCGACAAATGGCTGTAACCAAACTCAGTTCGTCCGTCAATTTCGTCACCCGCCCTTCCGCCGTGGGTGGCCGCGAAGATTCGGCCAAAGGCCATTGGACCCCCAACACCGACGTTTACTCCACCGACAACGGCCTCGTCATCAAGGTCGAGGTCGCGGGCATGCGCAGCGAGAACCTCGAAATCACCGTCGAGGGCAATCGCCTCCGCATCAGTGGCAGCCGGCCCGATGGTTGCCGCGCCCCCAAGTGCAGCTTTCTCGTCATGGAAATCAGCTACGGCCCGTTTGAAAGCGTTCTCGAACTTCCACCCGGTTACGACCTCAGCCAGGCAAAAGCCGCCTATCTCAACGGATTTCTAAGGATTGACGTGCCTCTCGCCACGCCGCAACATCCCAAAAGCACCAAGGTGCCCATCGCCAGCGGCAATTAGTTTTTGAATCTCTTCGGGGCGGCGGCATCCAAAGGTTGTGCAAACGCGACGATGACCTCACCCGACACAGAGTTTATCAGCATCCTCGAAACGACGGGTTCGCCCGAAGCGCCTCCGCGCATTTCCACCCGCTCGCTTCCGGATACACTGCCCATCCTCGGTCTTTCGGACGTCGTCATCTTCCCGGGCGCGGTCGCTCCGTTGCTCGTTGAAACCGCCTCCAGCGTCAAACTCATTGACGACGTCGTCGCGGGTGACCGTCTGATGGGCGCCGTGCTGCAACGCAAACCGGAGATTGCCGACCCCGCCCCGGAGGACATCTACGAAACCGGCTGCGTCGTGCGCCTGGCCAAGATGGTGAAGTTCCCGGACAACACCGCGCGAGTCCTCGTCGAAGGTCTGTGGCGCATCAAACTCACCGAGTTCCCGTCCAAGTCGCCCTACCTCACCGCCAAATACGAGCTGCTCCGCGACGTCACCGACCACTCCATCGAGATCACCGCGATGATGCGCAACGCGCAACATCAGTTTCAGGAAATCATCAAACTGTCCCCCGCCCTGTCCGAGGCCGTGAAAATCGCGGCGTTGAACACGGACGACCCCGGCCACTTCGCCGACCTCATCGCCGCCAATCTCAATCTCAGCCTCGAGGAACGGCAGAAACTTCTCGAAACACCCACCGTCCGCGAACGGCTCACGTTGCTCCTGCCCCTGCTCAATCGCGAGCACGAGGTCCTCACGCTCAGTTCCAAGATTCAGAGTGACGTTGCCTCGTCCATCGCCAAAAACCAGCGCGACTTTTTCCTTCGCGAACAACTCCGCGCCATCCAGCGCGAACTCGGCGAGGCCGATCCCGTCGCCATAGAAGCCAAAAACCTTCGCGACAAGATCGAATCCACGCCCATGCCCGCGGAAGCGCGCAAGATCGCTTTCCAGGAACTCGAACGCCTCCAGCAAACGCCGCCCGCAGCCGCCGAATATTCCGTCTCCCGCAATTACCTCGACTGGATTCTCAGTCTCCCGTGGGAAAAGGAAACCGAGGACAAAATTGACCTCGCGAAGGCCGAAAAGATTCTCAACCAGCAACACTTCGGCCTCACCAAGGTGAAGGACCGCCTGCTGGAATATCTCGCGGTCATCAAACGAAAAAAGGCGCTCAAAGGCCCCATTCTCTGTCTGGTCGGTCCACCCGGCGTGGGCAAGACATCCCTGGGAAAAAGTGTCGCCGACGCGCTGGGCCGCAAGTTCGCGCGCATCGCTCTCGGCGGCATGCGCGACGAAGCGGAAATCCGGGGCCATCGCCGCACTTACGTCGGTTCATTGCCTGGACGCATCATCCAGACCTTGCGCCGCGCTGAGAGTCGCAATCCCGTCATCCTTCTCGACGAACTGGACAAGGTGGGAGCGGATTTCCGGGGCGATCCCGCAGCCGCGTTGCTGGAAGTGCTCGACCCCGCGCAGAACAACACGTTCACCGATCATTACCTCGACATTCCGTTCGACCTCTCGCGTGTGCTGTTCATCACCACGGCAAACTGGCTCGAACCGATCCATCCCGCGTTGCGCGACCGTCTCGAAGTCATCGAACTGCCCAGCTACACCGAATCCGAAAAACTCCAGATCGCCAAACGCTACCTCGTGCCGCGACAATTGGACGAACACGGCCTCACGCGCCAGGACGTCGCGCTGCCCGACGCCACACTGCGCAGACTCATCCAGGAATACACACGCGAAGCCGGCGTGCGCCAGCTCGAACGCGAAATCGCCGCTCTCGCCCGAAAGGCCGCGCGAAAAATCGTCGGCAACGGCCACGTCAAA
>DAOLDN010000015.1:0-17419 GCA_035327385.1 Verrucomicrobiota bacterium
GCCCCGCCACAAGGCCCCATTGCGGGGGCGACCAGCCCTGGGATGTCACCGCCGTGATGGGTGTCGGCGTTGGCGCAATCGCCGCAACGGGGGGCGGTGCGGCGACAACTGGCGTCACCACCGGCGTGACAGTCAGCCGTATGTTGTCCACCAGCACGGGGCCGTCGTGGGAAACCTTTCCCGGCAATCCCCCGAATCGGATGCTGTTAAACGCTCGTCTCGGAACCGTGGCAGGAACGCTGAAGCGGTGGTCAATCGTTCCGTTCCGACCGAGGTCAAGCGTCACGATGATGTTCGTCGCGGAAAGCATCGCCTGGAAACGATGCCAACCGCGTGACGGAAGGATTGCAGGGCCGAACGGCATCCAGATATCGTTGGTCGTCATGCCCTGGATGCGAAAACAGTAAGGCCCGAGTTCGTTCAGCAGTCCGAACTCCAATCCCGCGCCGCTGCCGTTCCGAAGCGCGGCGGTCACGCGTTTGTCGTTGCCGCCCCCGAAATCAAAAAAATCCGCCGAGAAGACCACATCATGCGTTGCGTCCTGGCGCACGGAGAATCCCTTGTATTCGTTCAATTCGCCACCGTCGTGCAATACGGCCCTGCCGCCGCCCGGCGCGGCGTTTTCCAGCACGCCGCTGCCGGTCTTCCACACGCCCAGCAGCGCCTCCGTGTCCGCATAGGTCTCGAAGTTCTCATCCAGCACCACCCGTTCGCCTTCGGTTTGCGAATGGGCGACGCCCGCGGGCAGAAGAGTCAAAAAACAAAGAACCAAAAAAGTTGGGATGGTGTGAGGCTTGAAACAGTTCATGAACGCGCCTTTGGCTAAACGAACCCGAAGCCGTGCTCAAGCCAATTATCATCGCAAACGGAACTGCCCGCGCATCGGGCGATCCTCCAGGCGAACATTCGACGGGGAATTTACCAGGAACGACAACCGCAAAGCATCCGCCAACGGTGGAAATTGATTGCGGCTCAAACCGGGTTCGGCAACGCTGTCACACGAAGTAACACCACTATGAAAACCTCTCTTTCCGTTTTGTCTCTCATCGTCCTTTGCGTCATCCCAAGCCGTGCTGACGAAATGGTTTTCGACGTCCGCGAATACGGGGCCAAGGGCGACGGCATCACAGTTGACACCGCCGCCATTCAAAAAGCGCTCGACGACTGCGGCAAGGCCGGCGGAGGCGTGGTGCGGCTCAAGGCAGGCAACTATTACTGCCAGCCGATCACGATTCGCACGAAGACAACATTACTCATCGAAGAAGGCGCGACACTGCTGGCCTCCACCAATTTTTCAGATTTCCTGAAAGTGCCGGGCGACTGGTTAAAGGCCACCAGCGGCGGCGATTTCAATCCGTTCATCAGTGGCAAGGACCTCGAAAACGTCACCATCGCCGGCAAGGGAACCATCGAAGGCAACGGCGCGGTCTGGTGGGAGGAAGCCGAAAAAGCGCGACAAAAGGTTTCAGGCTTCACGCTGCCCAGGCCCAATCTCATCGTGCTGACCCGCGTGAAAAACCTGATCGTTCGCGACGTGACGATTCAGAACTCGCCCAAGTTTCATCTCGTGCCCACCGAATGTGACGACGTGCTCATCACCAACGTCACGTTCCTTGCCCCGGAACGCGCGCCCAACACCGACGCCATTGATCCCAGCGTCAGCCGCCGCGTCACGATCACCAAATGTTTGATTGACGTGGGCGACGACAACGTGGCCGTCAAATCCGGCAAACGCCTTGATGGGCGCGAGTTTGCCGTCGAGGATTTGACAGTCACCGATTGCACGTTCAAACACGGCCACGGCATGTCCATTGGCAGCGAAACCGTGGGCGGCGTGAAAAACGTCATCGTCCGCAATTGCACGTTTGAGAACACCGACAACGGCATCCGCATCAAGTCCGACCGCAAACGCGGCGGCACTGTGGAAAATCTCGTCTGCGAGAACATCACCATGAAGAATGTCCGCGGCGCGATCACCATCACCAGCTACTATCCTAAAATCCCGGCACTGGGAACGGACACCGCGCAGCCCGTCACCGACACGACGCCTCATTACAAAAACATCACCATCCGCAACCTCGCCGCCACCAGCACCAAAAACGCCGGTGTTATTGTCGGGCTGCCCGAAAGTCCGGTTGAAAATGTGCTGCTCGAAAACGTCAGCATCACCGCGGAACAGTCCGGCCTTGAAATCCGCCACGCCAAAGGAGTTACACTCAAGAACGTGAAGGTCACACCGAAGAAGGGTGAACCGTTCATCGTCAACGACGCCCAGGTGTCCGGGCTGGAGACTGCGAAATGAGATTGGCGAGCCTCCAACGCTCCCGCTCAAGAGCGCCGGTCGCAGTGTTCGCCGTTCTGCTCATCGCCACGATCACAACCGGTTGTGTCACCTCCAAAACGAACTCCGCACCATCGCAGGGCGTTCAATTGACGAAGCTCGACGACCGCGTGCGCGTGGAGATCAACGGCGCGCTGTTCACCGAGTATCATTTCGCGAACACGCCCAAACCGTTTTGCTGGCCGCTGATCGGCCCTGGTGGCGTGGCCATGACCCGCAGCTATCCCATGAAGGCACTGGCCGACGAGGGACGCGACCATCCGCATCATCGTTCGTTTTGGTTCGCTCACGGCGAAGTCAACGGTGTGGACTTCTGGACTGAACGCGCCACAGCCGGAAAAATCGTCCATGCCGGATTCGACGGGATCAATTCCGGCAAGGATTCCGGCGTCATCAAATCTCGCAACGATTGGATTTCCGCGGACGGCAAAATCATTTGCACCGACGACCGCACGTTGCGTTTTCACAATCGCGACGACAGCGAGCGGATGATTGATTTTGAAATCACTTTCCACGCCTCCAACGGCGACCTGACGCTCGGCGACACCAAAGAAGGCACGATGGCTGTGCGCGTGGCGGAATCCATGCGCGTCGCCGTGCCTGTTGCTCCCGGCGAAAAGAAATTACGCCCCGGCGACGGCCACATCGTCAACAGTGAGGGCCTGCGCGACAACGCCGCATGGGGCAAACGCGCCGCGTGGTGCGATTATTACGGGCCGGTGGACGGAAAGATCGTGGGCATCGCCATCTTCGACGACCCGCGCAATCCGCATCATCCCACGTGGTGGATGGCGCGCGATTATGGATTGTTGACTGCGAATCCGTTCGGCCAGCACGATTTTGAGCCGGGCGCGGACCGTCACGCCGGACAAATCATTGTGCCAGCCGGTGGCAGTGTCACGTTCCGCTACCGGTTTCTTTTGCACGAGGGGGACGACCAACAGGGAAAAGTTGCCGAACGCTACAAAGAATTCGTGCAGTCCGCGACGAAAGAAGCTAAATAATCCGACATCATGAACACCATCCATCGCCTTCCTGTATTGCTGGCGGCAGTTGCGCTGCCCGCGCTTTGTTCCGCCGCCCAACTCACCGTCACCGCCGTCAACAAACTCCAGACCGCGCGCTCCAGCCAGACCATCGAACTGTCCGCCGCGCAACTCGCGCCGCTGGGCGCCAGGGAACTCAACACGATCCACGTCAAGGACGCCGCCGGCAACGAATTGATCTGCCAGGCCGTGGACACGGACTTTGACGCCTATCGCAAACCGGACGCGGTGATCTTTCAATCGGACTTCGCGCCGGGCGAAACAAAGACGTTCACCGTCACCACAGGCGCGAAACAGGTTTTCAAGAAGGAACAATACAAGGCCTTCGGTCGGTTCAATCGCGAGCGCTTCGACGATTTTGTCTGGGAGAACGACCGCATCGCGCACCGCACCTACGGCAAGGGACTGGAGACGTGGGAAGGCGAACCGCTCACCAGCAGCACGTTTGACATCTGGTCCAAGCGCACGCCGCGCATGGTCGTCAACGACTGGTATCTCGCCGACGATTACCATGCCGATCACGGTGAAGGCGCGGACTTTTATTCCGCCGGCCTTTCGCGCGGTTGCGGCGGCAACGGCCTTTGGGCCGCCGACCGGCTTTGGACATCGCGCAATTTCGTCAACTCACGAGTGCTCGCCAACGGTCCCATCCGCGTCATGTTCGAACTGGAATACGCGCCGTTCGAGGTGGACGGCATCAACGTCAGCGAGGTTAAACGCATCTCGCTCGATGCCGGTTCGCAACTGGACCGATTCCAAAGCAGCTACAAACAATTCACGCGCCCCGGCCAGACGCGCAAACTGACCAGCGGCATCGGCCTCAAGAAAGTCAGCGGCGAACAGGTCGAATCCAAAGCCGAACAAGGCTGGCTGTTGAAATGGGAAAAGGTCGAGAAAAACGCAGGCAATCAGGGCCTCGCTGTCATCGTTGATCCAAAGCAACTGGACAAATTTGCCGACGACAAACTCAACCAACTCGCGCTCGTCAAAGTGCCGGAGGATGGCGTGGTCGTCTATTGGGCAGGGTTTGCATGGGACAAGGCCGGCCACGTTCCCGACGCCGCTTCGTGGAAAAAATACGTGGAAGAGTTTGCGCAGGGCTTGCAGTCGCCGATCGAGGTGAGCGTGGAGACAGTGAAGTAAATCAGACTTCACCCGCACGCCTTGAGACAGCTTCGCGTAGAGACTGAGAAATCCAAAAGTTCGCGTCCCGTTGCAGTGCATTCATGACGGGCGTGATTTGCGGGAGAATTCCGGCGGCCTTGGCCTGCAACAGAATCCCGACCACTCCAATCGTGCGGAGGCCAAGTTGAAGGGCGACTTCATGGCCGCGACGCTCATCCACGAGGATGGCATCGGCGTGAATCTCGACGGCCAGCGACAGTGCCGCAGCCTCGCCCAAATCAAGGCCGACAGCATCGCGAACGGCAGGCAGCAGGGCCTGAGATGATTGCTGCCGGATTCCTTCAGGCAGGCTCAATCCTGAAAAGCGCGGAACAGTTTCCGTCAGGCGGACAAACTCCGCCGCCACTTCTGGTGGAATGACAACTTCCTTGAACAATCCCCGGAGCTGGCCGCTCTGCCCCACGCGGCAAAGATTGATGAGGACGGAAGTGCAGTGACAACGATCACCGGGGGAACAGTTGCTTGCGGGTTTCAAGATCGTCCGCAAACATCTTCTCCGTGTAACTCTCGATCTGCCGCTCGCCCAAGGCCCGTTGGAATGTGAAAAAATCCACACCAGCCATTCTGGCGGCTGCAATTTTTCCGATGCGCCCGCGAGCATACAAAGCGCAAGCCAGCTCCAACCGGATTTCTTCCGGGGTGAATTGCCCGGAGGCGGGCATGTCTGGCATTTCAATCGTCACGAAGCGCAATTACTCCCAAAGCGATGCCGAGTCAAAGCGCGAAAAATCCGCTGGACGGGAAATGCGAATGCGGGTCAAATGGCGCGCATTGCACAGATTCGATAAATGCTCATGAAAGCAATTCTCACGCTTTGCTCAATCGCCGCGCTTCTGACCGGCTGCGCTGCGACGCAATCGAAGCAATCCGCGTATTTCAGCGACTGGCCCACAGGCGCCGCCCCGGCTGAAGTCGGGGAACGCATTGCGGAGAATTTCATTCCGCGCAAATATCGCTATGAAACAAACGCTTCACGGGCGCATCTCGGCGTGATTTATCCCGAAGTCATCACCTGGTACGGTTCGTTGACCTTGTCCAAGCTCGCCGGTGACACAAACCTTAACGCGCGGCTCATTGAAAAATTCGAACCGTTTCTGACCGAAGCCGGCAACAAGCACATCAACAAAAGCGCGCACGTGGACTACCGTGTGTTCGGCATCGTGCCGCTGGAGATTTATCTGCAAACGCGGGATGAACGCTGCCTCAAACTCGGCCTCGGTCTCGCCGACGCGCAATGGGACAAGACCACTGCCGACGGCATCACCGCCGAGGCGCGCTACTGGATTGATGACATGTACATGATTCCCGCCGTGCAGGTGCAGGCGTTCCGCGCCACCGGCGACATGAAGTATCTGGACCGCGCCGCGATGGCGATGGTTTCGTACTTCGACCGTCTGCAGCAGGCGAACGGATTGTTTTATCACGGCACGAACGCGCCGTTCTACTGGGGTCGCGGCAACGGCTGGGTGGCGGCTGGTTCTACGGAATTGCTGAGGTCGTTGCCCGAGAAACATCCTCAACGCGCCGCTGTGCTGGCTGGTTATCGCAAAATGATGGCGGGATTGCTGGCAACACAGGACGCCAATGGCATGTGGCATCAACTGCTGGACAAACCGGATTCGTGGCCGGAGACATCCGGTTCGGCGATGTTCACCTTTGCATTTGTGACCGGCGTGAAAAACGGCTGGCTCGATGAAAAGACCTACGGCCCCGCCGCGCGCAAGGCGTGGCTGGCGCTGGTGGGTTATCTCGACGCGGACGGCAATCTGCGCGAAGTCTGCGTGGGAACGAACAAGGGTGACAGCGAGAAATTCTACGATGACCGTCCCCGTGTCGCGGGCGACCTGCATGGTCAGGCGCCGATGCTCTGGACCGCCAGCGCGTTGTTGCGTTGAATCACAACACGGTCCACCCCAGACACAATCCGTAATCACGATGGCGGAGTCCGGTTCATTCTTGGCCGACAGAGTTTGGGCGTTCAACGCGATGACCTTGTCCACGTGGGTCTGGCGGCAGCGGCGAGATCGTGAAAATCTGCGGGCCTGTGTTGTGCGAGTTGGCAGCGACAAAGCCCGCCATCCACGATGTAATTAGAATTGACTACGTAATTTCCGGGAAGGAGATGGCAAGTTTATGCTCGACGGCGTCCCGCTGTGGGAGCAATGTCAAAGCCAATCACAAAGCTACAACGGAAAAACAGCAGTCACTTACAAATCACGCCTATGAAAAAAACGCTAAATCTCTCGCTTGGAAAGTGTCTGGCATTGCTGGGCGCGTGTATGATCACGGGCCAGGCGCACGGCCAGTCGGCTACGTTCGATTTTGAGGATAACACGCCACAAGGTTGGGCCAATGCGGGATTCAGTGGCACACCGTTGGCCACGGTCGCAAACGTCGGTGGCAGCTTTCGGCTGTATTTGCCGCTCGGCGGTTTCCAGGTCGGGAATATTGGCTCCGGCGACACCGGTTCCGCGTTCTTTCAAGCCATGGACGGCGCCTCCGCCAACCCTGCAAACTACACCCTCAGCTATGACTGGTATGTTGATACTGCCGGTTTCTCTGGTGCGACTTTTTTGCAGATTGGCTCTTTTGTGAACACGGGCAGCGGCTACTACGCGCAACACTTCCCCGATACCGGCAAAGAGGTGGAACTGGATGGCGTCCAATTGGCCAGCGGCCAGGTGTTTCAGGGAAGCGTTTCGATCAATTTTGCCGATGTGGGTTTTAACATGCCCACTGGACAGACATTTCTCCGGCTGGGACTCATTCAAAATGGCGATGGCACCGGCGTTGGTGTGTATTTTGACAATATCAGCGTCACTCTCATTCCGGAGCCCACTTCGCTGGCGCTGATCGGTTTGGGATTGGGGGGATTGCTCCTCATGCGCCGTCGGAATGCATAGCACGTTTTTTCGAATTAAACGCCGACCACCGCCAGGACCGGGGTCGGCGTTTGACTTGTTGGGACTCAAAACAGCTTTTGCGTTTTTCATTTGGGCCGTGTTGAATTGGAGAAATGAAAACGCCAGTTGGTGCCAAAGACCGTTTCGTCATCATCATGGCCGGGGGACGCGGCGAGCGTTTCTGGCCGGTGAGCCGTGAAAAGACGCCCAAGCAATTGATCAAACTGCTCGGCGACAAATCATTTCTTCAGGACGCCGTCGCTCGCGTGCTGCCGCTCGTTCCGCTGAAAAACATTTTCATCATCACCAACGAGGCGCAGGCAGCCGAGGTCCGAAAACAACTGCCCAAGCTGCCGAAGGAAAACGTCGTGGCCGAACCCGTTGGTCGCGACACATGCGCCGCTGTCACATTGGGCGCGGCGCTCGTTGGCGCGCGTTCCACAACGGGCGTCATGGCCGTGTTGCCCGCCGACCACGTCATTCCGGAGGAAAAAAAGTTTCAACAGGTGTTGGGCGACGCATTCGATCTCGCCGCGCGCGGACAGGCCATCATCACCATCGGTATCAAACCGACCGAGCCGGCGACGGGTTACGGTTACATCCACACCGGCCCGGAATTGCCGACACCGCCCGGCGCGAAGAAATCCAAAACCACGTTCTACAAGGCCGAACGTTTCGTGGAAAAGCCGCACTTCGACAAGGCGCTGGAGTATTTGCAGAGCGGCCAGTATCGGTGGAATGCGGGCATGTTCATCTGGAGCTTCGTCACCGTCACGGAAGGTTTGCAGAAACATCAGCCCGAGATGTATGCGGCGTGCCAGCGCTGGTTCAAGGTCGCCAATCAACCCGTCAAACTCGCGAAGGTTCTCGCGAAGGAGTATCCCGACATCAAAAAGGTCTCCATTGATTACGCGCTGATGGAACACGCGCAAAACGTCATCGTGGCGGACGGCGCATTCGAGTGGGACGACCTCGGCGCATGGAACGCGCTCGGGCGACATCTGAAACACGACCCCGAAGGCAACGCCGCCGTCGCGGATTTCATCCATGTGGACGCCGCGCGCAACATCATTTACGACGCCCGCACCAAGGCTCGCCGCACGCCGATAGCCGTGGTCGGTTTGCGCGATTCCATTTTGGTGCAAACCGACGATGCCGTGCTGCTCGCTCACAAGAGCCAGGCGCAGAAGGTCAAGGAACTCGTCAAGAAACTGGCGGCGGATGCGAAATTGAGGAAGCTGGTTTAACCACGAATCACACGAACTACACGAAGTGGACACGGATGAACCCCTGCTTGATTCTGGGAAATGGTTTCGTGTGTTTGGTGTATTTCGTGGTTAAAACCGCTTCGTAAGCGTCAGCGTGACCAGTTGACCTTTCGGTCGGTCCTTCGCGTCGATCTCATACACGTAACGCAGCGAGCCGATGACGTTGATCTTGGGAATCATCCCCGTGATCTCCGGGCCGATGCCGACGACATGTGATTTGTCACTGGACGAACCCGATCCGCTGTCTTCGGTGACGAGTTGCTGGTAGTAACCGATGAAACCAACATCCACACCCTTGCCGATGGTTTTGCTCAAGCCCCAGTCCACCGTGAACATGTTGCCGGGCGTGATGTCCGTGTCGTCCTGTTCGGTGTTTATCTCGTAACGGCTCAATGCGGACAGCGCCCACGTCTTTTTCTCATCGGGATACCAGACACCGCCGAGCGTGAACATGTGCGTCCAGAATCCAAGCCCCGGACTGCTGAGTTGCTTTTGCGGCGTGCTGGCGCTGAAACAGCCCGACGGCACCCAGACTGCGTAGGCGGCGGAAACATCGAACTGCTTCAAATGCCACGACAACAGCAAGGGTTCGAGCTGGATGTCCGAGAGCCCGAACTGATCATCGTCGCCGAACGGCACCGGTCCTCCGAGGCTGACATCCTTGTAGGCGAACGGCACGATGACATCCATGCCGTAAGTCGCGCCGAAAATCGTCCAGTCCGTCATCCAGATCAGACGCGGCGCCTGAACATAGACGAAGACGTTCGCATTGAACGGGAATCCATCCACATCGCACGCCGTGTAGAAAAAATTGTAGTCGCGCAGGTAAACGCCGGGCGGCGGCAATGACGCGCCTTTGATGCCCTCCGCGCCGGCAGGATAATGGCTGCCGACCGGGAGTTGTGCGTGAGCTGTTTGCGCGATGGCGAGCAAAGCACAAACTAATGAGAGGAGCAGTGTTTTGGTTTTCATGCTGGTTTCGGTTTAACTAAATCCGAATCCGCAATCCGAATGACAAAACTCAAAAACCGAATCCGCCCGCAGCAGAGCGCGGGCCCGGTCTTCGGGATTGGGATTTGTTTCGTCATTCGACATTCGGACTTCGTCATTCCATCAGGTCAAACGTCCTGGAGTTTTCCGTGGAGATAGGTTTCAAACGCGCTTAAATCGAGCAGCCCGTGGCCGGAGAGATTGAAGAGCAACACACGCTTTTGCCCGGACTCGCGGGCCTTGGTCGCCTCGGTCACGACGGACGCGATGGCGTGTGCGGATTCCGGCGCAGGCACGATGCCTTCGTTACGGGCGAATAAGGTAGCCGCCTCGAACACTTTCGTCTGGTGATACGCCTCCGCTTCGATGAGGCCGAGCTTGAGTGCGTGACTGACCATCGGCGACATGCCGTGATAACGCAGCCCGCCCGCATGGATGGACGGCGGCATGAATTTGTGGCCGAGCGTGTACATTTTCAGCAACGGCGTGGTCTCGGCCGTGTCGCCAAAGTCGTAGCGCAGGTCGCCTGCCGTCAGTGTCGGACATGCCGAGGGTTCAACACCGACGATGCGATACATTTTGCCTTCCTTGATCTTGTTGCGGATGAACGGGAATGCGAGGCCGGCAAAATTGCTGCCGCCACCACAGCAACCGATGATGACATCCGGTTCTTCACCCGCCAATTCCATCTGCTTGATTGTTTCCTCGCCGATGACGGTCTGGTGGAGGCAAACATGATTCAACACGCTGCCCAGCGAGTATTTCGTGTTCGGCGTTTTGACCGTGTCCTCGATGGCTTCGCTGATGGCGATGCCGAGACTGCCCGGGCAATGAGGATCTTCCGCCTGCAATTTACGACCGAACTCCGTTTCGTTGCTCGGGCTTGGATGAACAGTCGCGCCCCAGGTGTGCATCAGCATCCGCCGGTAAGGCTTGCTGTCGTAACTGACCTTGACCATATAGACGTTGCATTCCAGCTCGAACAGACTGCACGCGAACGCCAGCGACGCGCCCCACTGGCCCGCGCCTGTTTCCGTGGCAAGCCGTTTCGTTCCCGCTATTTTGTTGTAATACGCCTGCGCGACCGAGGTGTTGACCTTGTGACTGCCGGCGGGGCTGACGCCCTCGTATTTGTAGTAGATGTGCGCGGGCGTCTGGAGTGCCTTCTCCAATCGCACTGCGCGCAGCAACGGCGTGGGCCGCCACAACGCGTAGATGTCGCGAATGGGATCGGGAATCTCGATCCACGGCGCGGCGCTGATCTCCTGCTCGATGAGATTGCGCGGGAAGATCGCTTCAAGCGCCTCGGGCGGTATCGGCTGCTTTGTGCCCGGATGCAGCGGTGGTGGCAGTGGCTCGGGAAAATCGGCGTTGAGGTTGTACCAGCGGCTGGGAATGTCCGCCTGCGTCAGAGAGAAACGGGTGCGTTGGCTCATAGCGTAGTCGTTTGAACCACGCCATCGTCGCTGATTTGGAGGAACGGACTAACCCTGTTTGGCCAAAGACTGGGCGGAATTTGGCAGACGTTTATCGAACCTCAAAAATCGCCGGTCCTTTTCGTTCAACGATTCCACGCATCCCATGATCACGCCATTCGATCACAGGAATGTAGTCGGGAGCAACATTGGTGCAGACCACCCAAATTCCGTAATATGGCTGGTCATATGTTCCTGTGCTGTGCATGCCATATAACTTCAGACGAATTATTGGCACGCCGTTGGAGCCGGGACGAAATTGGATTCGCCAAGACTGCAGAAGTTCCAGTTCGTGTGGTAAGGGGTTGGTGCTTTGTCGTTTGCCTCGCCAAAAATACGGCTCGCCAACAAATGGCTTGGCATCGGCGTTCGTGGCTATTGCCAAAGTTGCGGCTTCGATGCTGTTCCATCCACCAGCCCTCTCAACACGCTGGAGTGCGTCCTGGTATATTTTTTTTACGTTCGTGCTGATGGCGAAGCCAATCAACGAAGGGCTGCAAAACGAGCGCCATGAAAAAGATGCCTGCGACCAGAATCAGAAACCCCTTGGAAAAGAGTGGCTGTGACTTCGGCTTATCTGAAGCGTTCATATGTTCATAACGTGACGACTTGCTCTTCACGCAGAAGCATGTCGTGTTCAAGTCAACGGGTCGCTTCCTTCGTTCAACAAGGCATCTACTTGCTCAAGCAGTTTAGGCACGTGATTCACGGCTGCATCCCAGAGCACATCCAGATCGAGTTGATCATAGCCATGCACGAGACGGTTTCTCATGCCGATGATTTTGCGAAGATCGGGAAACTGTTGAGCGGTGGCTGCGTCTTCCTCGCGCAGACGCACGAATGCTTCGCCGATGATTTCCAGTTTGCGTTCCACGGCAGCCTGCATCATATCGCTGCGCTTCATGTCCTCGACGGTCTTCCCCGCAGTGAAGCTGCAGAGCGACTCGGCAGCCATGCGAATGTCATGCAGCCGCTTCTTGCCCTCGGTGGTCATAGATGAGCGTGCGGTTGCGATTCACCTCTTCGCGCAAGACAGGATTGCGAATCATCCGGTCGGTCAGTAAATCCACCGGTCGCGCGAACAGGGTTTCGAGCGCGTCGGCAAGCCCCAGGAAGCGATCAGCGATACCGGGATGCAGCGGCGGAAGAAACTCGGCGATGAAATCGAGGTCGGACCGCTTCTCGTCGAAATCACCACTGACCGCCGAACCGAACACCTCCAGACGACCCACACCGTGTTCGCGGCAGGCTTCCGCAATGCGGGCTTGGTTTTGTTCGATCAGTGCGATCATGCGTAGATCATAACACAAGAGCGGGCTTTTCCGCAAACCAACCGTAATGGGTTGTCATCACCTTGCCACGGCCTGCAGCTTGGTTTTCAGGGCCTCCACAACTTTTTCGTGCGCAGCGTTCACATCGGCATCGGTCAACGTCTTGTCGGCGGCGCGATAGGTGAATGCGTATGCCAGACTCTTCTGGCCTTCCGGAACACCTTTGCCGCGGAAGACGTCGAAAAGCTCGACCGTCTCCAGATTTGCAGCTTTGGCCTGCTTCACGGCGGACAGCACGGCGTCGTGCGTCACGGCTTCAGGCACGAGCATGGCCACGTCGCGGCGGCTGGACGGGAATTGCGGCAGCGACTTGAAAGACTTGGCCGGATTCCGACGGGCGAGCAACTGGTCGAGGTTCAACTCGGCGAGAAACACCGCGTCACGCAGATCGTATTTCTTGGCGAGCGCGGGTGAAAGCTGCCCCATCTCGCCCAACGCAAGCTTGCCACCCAACGCGATCGTCGCCGATTCGAGGAACAACGCCGTGCACTCCGCGCGGCGCGTGATGGTGACACCGCGAAGACCGAACAATTCCAAAAACTCTTCGACGAATCCCTTCAGGTCGGACGCATCGAATTTCGCGTCGCGGTCTTCTCCGCTCCAGAAGGATTGGTTGCGCTGGCCTGTGATGGCGATGGCCACACGGCGTTCTTCGATC
Organism: Verrucomicrobiota bacterium; assembly: GCA_035327385.1. Classification (GTDB taxonomy): domain Bacteria; phylum Verrucomicrobiota; class Verrucomicrobiia; order Limisphaerales; family JADLHS01; genus DAOLDN01. The sequence continues at coordinate 13,198 of DAOLDN010000015.1, forward strand.
GGAGCGCGGGCAGCCTGTCCGCGTGTTGCCTCGTCCTTGGAACTCGCGGGCAGGCTGCCCGCGCTCCTGAACACGCGACCGACCTCGAACAGCGCCACATCGTTGTTCTTGCGCGTGACGTTGTGCCTCAAGGAGTGGATCAAGCCCGGCAACAACGAGGGTCGCAACACGTCCATGTCCGAACTCAAAGGATTGGCCAGCGCGACGATGCTTTCGTCATCCGTCATTCGACATTCGGATTTTGAAATCAAGGTCTGCCCCTGCGCTTCGTTCAATCCGAGGCCGGTCAGGATGCGGCGCACTTCGCTGATCTGGTCATAGACGGCGTCGAACGCGTTCGTGCCGATGGCCCCGCGCGGCGGTGTGGCAGGCACTTTGCCCAGACCGTGCATGCGTTCGATATCTTCGATCAAATCCGTCTCGCGTTTGAGGTCCACGCGCCACGTCGGGATCTGAAACGTGACCGGTTCTGCGGGACTGCTGTCGCCCACGGGACGCGCCTTGCGATTGACGATCTTCAATCCGAGTTGGCCAAGATAAAATTCCATCTCCTCCGGCTTGAGAGTGATGCCGAGCAGTTCGTTGACCTTGTGATGGCGCAAGGTGATCTGCTTTGGCTCGGGAGATATTGGAAACGCGTCCACGACGCCCTCGGCCAACTGGCCGCCGGCTGTTTCAAGGATCAGGTGCGCTGCGCGCCGACTTGCCCAGTCAGCGATGCCGATGTCCGCGCCGCGCTCGAAGCGGTAACTGGATTCGCTACGCAAACCGAGTTGCTTGCTGGTTCGACGGATGTTCGTTGGTTTGAAATACGCGCTCTCGATCAACACATCCACGGTCTGGTCGTTGATTTCCGTGTTCGCGCCGCCCATCACGCCGGCCAGAGCGATGCCTTTTTGTTCGTCGGCAATGAGCAACATCTCGTTCGTCAGCGTGCGCTCCTGATTGTCGAGCGTCTTGAATGTTTCATCGGCTGCGGCGCGGCGGATTACGATGGTCGGCTTGCCTGCCGCGCCTTTGGCGATGAGATGATAATCGAACGCGTGCAACGGCTGGCCCACTTCGAGCATGACGTAATTCGTCACGTCCACGACGTTGTTGATGCTGCGGATGCCGACCTTTTCCAATGTATCTCGCAACCAGGCGGGGCTTGGTCCGACCTTCACGCCTTTGACGACGCGCGCGGTGTATCGCGGACAAAGTTCGACGTCTTCGATGCGGACGTTGACGAGGTCGCTGACGTGTTGCGTGTTGCGTGTTGCGTCAAGTAGTTGCGGAAGCTTCAGCGCGTTTCCCGTCACCGCCGCGATTTCGCGCGCAATACCGATGACGCTGTTCAGATCCGGACGGTTCGGAGTGACTTCAAGGTCATAGACCACATCGCTGCCGCTGCGACCGAGATATTCGCCAAAGGGTTTTCCGACGGGCGCATCGGTCGGGAGAATCAACAGACCGTCCACTTGATCAGGCAGACCGAGTTCCTGCGGCGAACACATCATTCCCTGGCTGGTGACGCCGAAAACTTTCCGTTCCTTGATGACGAACGGCTCCTTGTCGCCGGGCTTCATCGGCAGCGCGAAGTTCGGCAGGATGAGCGGGACTTTGTCGCCGGGCTTGTGGTTTTGAGCGCCGCAAATGATGGTGCGCTCGCCGTTGCCGTCGTTGACCTTGCAGACCGAGAGTTTGTCCGAGCCGGTCACGGGGTCGCGCGTGAGGATTTGCGCGACGACGATGCCCTCGAACGCTCCGGAAATCTTCTGCACGCCCTCGACTTCGAGGCCGAGCATGGTGAGACGCTCGGTCAGTTCCTCGGGCGACCAGTTGAAATCAACGTATTGTTTGAGCCAGTTAAGGGTGACTTTCATTTTGAAAAAACTTTAATTCGATTTCATTCGGAATGAAAAATGAACAATCTCGTCATTTTTCGTAATTGAAATGGTTGAAAATTCAAAAATTGTTTCGGTTACACGGCGAATGAAAACAACATTTTCGGTTAACGCAGTAACTAACCGGTTTGGATTCATCGTCATTGAATAGGCAAACGAAAGTCCGCCGCGCGATTCTTCAAAAGTATCTTGAATGTCCACTTGCACGAGCTTGCGCTCGATTGATTTTCCGTCTTCCAACAATTCGCTTCCGTCAAGGACAACGCCTCCGCCCGACGGATTTGCTTTTAGCAGAAGTAATGGACTCCAGCCTGCCTTCCGCCATTTTGGTGTGATAACGTTCAGTATTTCGCGCGTTATTGTTTGGTCAGGCTTGTCATCGTGAACTGGTTGGGTGAAACGAGGTGGGATTTTTTGATCCGTATTGTCGTCATCTTCGCGTGAACATTCCCAAGGAGATGGACCGTGTTTAGGCCAAGGCGGGCCAAGCTCATTGAAAAAAACTCGTCCGCCGGCTGGAGATTGATAAAAAAACACGCTCTTGCCACAGCGCGGGCAAGTGGCGTTTGGATTTACATAGCTTGGATATTCAACCCAACCAAAAACGAAGCGCTCACCCGTTGATGTTTCTCGTTCTACCCACCCGCCGCCGTAGCCGTAAGAACCACCAGAACCCGAGCAACTGCCGCCAACATGAATCGGCACAGCATTGAATCCGTTGTGATAGAATTCAATTTCTCCGCCGCATTTGTAGCAAGTTGCCATTGCAAATGATTCAGCCATTTAGCTTCGTCAGGAGCGGCATCTTTGTAGCCCGCGCGTCCGCCAACGACCAAGCCCCGTCGGGGCGGCATATTCCGCGAATCACAATTTGGCCGTTGTTGTTCGTTTTTATGTCGCTCCTGACGGAGCTTCAAAATGTATTTGTTTTTCGTGGCTACAAAGATTTCGCTCCTACGGAGCTTTCATTTCGTGCCGAACACAACACATTTGTCATCCTCGCGCATTTTTCTCAATTCACCTTGCGTCATAAAATCTTTGAATTGCCCGCGCAATCGCACATTCAATTCTTTTAATCGCTTGAGCCGCGCAGGACTCGGACGCTTAATTTGTTCAGATTTATTTTTCATGGCGCGAAAAATGTTCGTTGCGCGAAATCAAAACTGTTTCAAGAACCGCGCGTCGTTCTCGTAGAAGAGGCGGATGTCGTTGATGCCGTAGCGGAGCATGGCGATGCGTTCGATGCCGAAGCCGAATGCCCATCCTGTCCAAACTTCGGGATCGTAGCCGACGTTCTCGAAGACCTGCGGATGCACCATGCCGCAGCCGGCGATCTCCAGCCAGTCCTTGCCCATCTTTTTCACGAGTGCGTTGGTGAAATCAATTTCGTAGCTCGGTTCGGTGTAGCTGAAATAGTGCGGGCGGAAACGGATCTTTACGTCGTCGCCCATCAATTCGCGGAACACGAATTCCACAGTCCCTTTGAGGTCGCCGACGGTGACACCTTTGTCCACGTAAAGTCCTTCGACCTGATGGAACGTGGGATTGTGCGTGGCGTCGGCATTGTCACGACGAAAGACACGGCCCGGAACGATGATTCGCACGGGCGGCGGCTGACTCTTCATTACTCGAATCTGCACCGAGCTTGTGTGCGTCCTCAACAATAGTGCGTTGCGTGTTGCGTGTTGCGTGTTCCGTGAATCTGAATTTGTACCGCCATCGGCAAGATAGAATGTATCCTGCGAATCGCGCGCGGGATGATCGGCGGGCGTGTTCAGCGCGTCGAAACAATGATACTCGTCCTCAATCTCCGGCCCGTCCGCCACGGCGAAACCGATCTTGCGGAAAGCGCGGACGATGTCGTCTGTGACCTGTGTGAGCGGGTGCAATCTGCCCAGCGCCCGGCGGCGTCCGGGCAGCGTGAAATCGGTGGGATGCTTTGGCAACGCGGCGGCGAGTTCCAGTTCCTCACGACGCGCGGCGAGAGCGGCTTCCAGTTCAGTCTTGGCGGCGTTGATGAGTTTGCCTGCGGCGGGTTTTTCCTCCTTGGGCAGAGAGCCGAGCTGTTTCATCAGCGCGGTGAACTTTCCGTGCGGGCCGGTCCAAGCGCCTTTTGCCTGCTCCAGCGCGGCAAGGTCGGGCGCAGCGTTGAGTTCGGCCAGGGCGGTTTGTTTCAGCGGTTCGATTTCGTTCAACAGCGACATGCGCCGTAGATTTAGCCGGAAACGGGAGCAAAAGTCACAAAAGAAATGACGGCGGGAGCAGGGCGGGGAGACTGCGTGTGGTGTGAGCGGTGCAATGGTATCCGTTGCCGGGAAAAATCAGCTTGGCACGAA
>DAOLDN010000016.1:0-17381 GCA_035327385.1 Verrucomicrobiota bacterium
CGGCTTCGGGGGTTTCCTTCCCAAAAATGAGTCTCACGCAGAATTGTCGCAGCAGAAACAAGGCGATCCCGCCGCAAAACAGCCCCGCCGCGTACAGTCCCAGCAGTTTGAACTGTTCGCCGACGATGTTTCCCTTCTGGTGGCCGGACCGTGACGTGAACAACACCACCAGCAATGGACCCACCACCATCGGCAACGCCCTGGCCAGAAGCGCTGCCGCCGAATAAAGTCCGATTTCCTCTCCCTTGAAATATCGCTGGGCCACCAACAGATCGCCCTGCGTGAAACAATAACCGCCGCCCACACACGCGACACTGGCAACGAGGAACTGGACGAAATCCCTGTCCCAGGGGGACATCGCTTCGCCGTGTCCGAAGAGTTCCTTGCGCCACCAAAGCAGTACAAGATTTGCCAGCACCGCGACTCCGGTCGCCATCACTGCGGCTTCCGCGACGGGATGTTGTTTGGTGGCGATCCATCCGAACATCAGCCTCAACGCCACCGCCGCCAGGCCGATGAACGCCAGCCGCTTGAACCACGACATACCCTGACACAGTGCCGTGGCCAAAGATCCCCACAGGCTGGCGATCACACAACCCAGTGCCACCAACATCAGGCTCGAACGCGGAAAATTGAAGAAATCACTCAAAGGCTTCACCAGCACCACGGCGGCAATCGAACCCACGATTGTCAGCCGGAACAGAAAGCTCCGGCAACCCAGCAACAGTCCCCTGAGACGCAAGTGGTCTTCCTGCGCCTTGAAATGGGCGATGTGATGCGTGACGGCTGTGGTGGCGATCAGCAGCGGCAGCCCCAGCAAGCCCATGAAGCCAATGGTCGTGTTGACGATTCCATACTCCTCCTTGCCCAATTGGCGTCCGATCAAACCTTGGAAAACGTAATTGCCCAGACCAGCGAGTAATCCTGCTACCGACAGAATGATCCCGCTGCGCCAAAGTTTGTTCATGTGGGCGAGGTTATGGATTTGCAGTCAACGGCTGTCAAGACCGGCCTCAAGCGCATTTCGTTCAAACCCATCGGTTCACTCCCGGAAAATCCTGTTTCGTCAAGGTTCGTGGACGGATACAGTGGCCGCGTGAACATTTTGGGAATCATCCCCGCGCGGCACGCTTCGACCCGTTTCCCCGGAAAGCCGCTGGCACTCATCGCCGGCAGGCCGTTGATCCAACGCGTCGCCGAGCAATGCGGGAAATCCGCCGCTTTGAGGGAAGTCATCGTAGCCACGGACGACGAACGCATCGCGGAAGTCGCGCGGAAATTCTGCCGGGTGGAAATGACGCGCACCGACCATCCCAGTGGATCGGACCGGATCGCGGAGGTCGCCGCACGTTGCGGTTGCGATGCCGTCGTGAACATCCAGGGTGACGAACCGCTGATTGATCCAACGGTGATTGACGCCGTGGCCCGCGCTCTGGACGGCTGCGAAATGTCCACCGCCGCCACGCCCATTCGGCATCCGGCGGAATACGACAATCCCAATGTCGTAAAAGTCGTTGTCAACGCCTCGGGCCGCGCCCTATATTTCTCGCGTCGCACGATTCCGTATCTGCGCGAGGCCGCCAGTGGTTCTGCAAGCGAACAGTTGGCGGCGTTTCCTTTTTTGAAACACCTCGGCATCTATGGTTACAGGCGCGAAACACTGTTGCAGCTGGTGAAACACCCGGTTTCACCGCTGGAAAACGCCGAGAAACTGGAACAATTGCGCGCTCTCGAAAATGGGATACAGATCGCGGTCGTGAAGGTGGATTACGATAGCGTGGGCGTGGACGTGCCCGAAGACGTGGCGCGGGTGGAAAAATTGTTGCAGCCGTAGCTGCGTTCGTCAGAACGCGGCAAAACATTTTGTATGAGTCAGCCGCGAACTCACGTTCGCAGCCACGGAATAGAAGCATGAAATTCATATTCGTCACAGGCGGTGTGGTCAGTTCGTTGGGCAAGGGCCTCACGGCGGCGGCGCTGGGCACGTTGCTGGAGAATCGCGGCCTCAAGGTCACGCTCCAGAAGTTCGACCCTTACCTCAACGTGGACCCTGGCACGATGTCGCCCTATCAACACGGCGAGGTCTATGTGCTGGACGACGGCGCGGAAACCGACCTCGACCTAGGCCATTACGAGCGTTTCACCGACGTCAAACTGACGCGCCTCAACAATCTCACCAGCGGCCAGGTCTATCAGACCGTGCTCAACAACGAGCGCGAAGGCAAATACCTCGGCAAGACAGTTCAGGTCATCCCGCACGTCACCGACGAGATCAAACACCGCATCCACGTCCTTGCCGAACAGAGCAAGGCGGATGTGATGATCACTGAAATCGGCGGTACCACGGGTGACATCGAAGGTTTGCCGTTTCTGGAGGCCATCCGCGAATTCGCCCTCGAAGTTGGCTACAACAACGCGATTTTCATCCACGTCACCTACGTCCCATTCATCAAGGCCGCCGGCGAACTCAAAACCAAACCCACGCAACAGTCCGTCGCCAAACTTCGCGAAATCGGCATTGCTCCGCACATCATAGCCTGCCGTTGCGAAAAACCGCTCGACAAGGAACTGCGCCAGAAGATATCCATGTTCTGCAACGTCCCCGTGGATGCCGTCATTGAGGAAAAGGACGTGGACCACTCCATTTACGAAGTCCCGTTGATGCTCCAACGCGAACGCATGGATGACCTCGTCTGCAACCTGCTGCATCTCACCACGCCGCCCGCGAAAATGTCGCACTGGCAGGAGATCATCCGCAAACTCATCGCGCCGCAACACCGCGTGCGCGTTGGCGTGGTCGGCAAATACATCGGACTTCAGGATGCCTACAAATCCGTGTATGAAGCCACCATCCACGGAGGCATCGGCAACGATTGCGGCGTGGAAATCATCCGTGTTGACGCCGAGGAGATTGAAAAATTCGGCGCTGAAAAGATGTTGGGCGGGCTGGGTGGCATTCTCGTTCCCGGTGGGTTTGGCGAACGCGGCATCGAAGGCAAGATCATGGCCGCGCAGTACGCCCGCGAAAACAACATCCCTTACCTCGGCCTATGCCTGGGAATGCAGATCGCCACCATCGAATTCGCCCGCAACGTTCTCAAACTGCCCAAGGCGCACTCGACGGAATTCGACCTCAATACGCCCAATCCGGTCATCGCGATGCTCGACGAACAAAAGCGCGTCACCAAGAAAGGTGGCACCATGCGACTCGGCGCGCAGGCCTGCCAGCTTGTCATGGGATCGAAGGCCGCGCAGCTTTACGGCTCGTTCGTCATCAACGAACGCCATCGGCATCGCTACGAATTCAACAACGCCTATCGCGAAAAATGCGAGAAGGCCGGCTTCGTTTTCAGCGGCCTGTCGCCGGATGGGAAGCTCGTGGAAGTCGTCGAACTGAAAGACCATCCGTTCTATCTGGCGAGTCAGTTTCACCCGGAATTTCTCAGCAAACCGCACCAGCCGCATCCGTTGTTCAAGGGCTTCATCGCCGCCGCGCACCAGCACATCCATCACAAGCCGCTGTGATTCCGCGCGCAACTGTCCGATTCGGAACGACTACCCGAAGGCCCGTGAAACGGAACGCCGTTGCGACGTGAAATTCCCGATCGGATTCAGCGCGTGGGGAGCAGTCGCTCAACGCGGGCAAACACCTCCGCCGGTGAAATGGCGTTCAAACATTCCATCGGCAGCGAATAGTGACAGCGGGATTTCATGCACGGAGCGCAGGGGAGCGGATGGCGCACGACGCGGTCCAGTTGGCCGTAAGGGCCGGTGCGGCGTTCGTCCGTGGGGCCGAGCGTGGCGACGACGGGCATTCGCAACGCGGCTGCGACGTGCATCGGGCCGGTGTCGTTGGTCACCAGCAACCGGCTCAATCGCAACCACTCGACCATTTCCAGCAAGGAGGTTCGACCCGCGAGATTCAAGCATCGCTCGGGTGCGGCTGACACAATCGAATCCGCGAGGGCAATGTCGTCGCTTCCGCCGAGAATCGCGAAGCGTGCGTCGTCGTATCGCGAGGACAGCAGCCTGATCAATTCCGCGAAATGCGTTGCGGGCCAGCGTTTGTTGGTCCAGCGGGCACCGGGTTGGAGAGCGATCCAGAGGTCGGTGTCCGGTTTCCATTTCTCCCGAACGGCGGCGGCGATGGCGGGACTGTGCGGCAGCCAGTCGAAGTTCCAATGCACAGGCACGCCGAGCCGGGGCAGGACGGAGAGATACCAGTCCACGGCGTGTGTGTGATACGAGGCGCGGGGAACGGCCACGTCGTAAAAGCCTCGCGCGCCTTCGCGTTTTTCATCGAGGCCGATGAGAAAGTCGCCGTCGGCGATCCATGCGAACGCGCCGCTGCGCAGCAGGCATTGGAGGTCAATGACCCAGTCGAAACGTTGCGCCCGCAGCCATTGCACGTCGCGCCACAACTGATTCCAGTTGGCCGGGGTCGCCCAACGGCGGCGGTCAAAGCGCACAACACCCGCGAGGTCCGGATCGCCTTCGAGCAAGGGCGCGAGTCCGGTCTCGATCCACCAGTAAATCTGCGCGGCGGGCAGATGCCGCTTGATCAGGCGCAGAACCGGGATGGCCTGGACCACGTCGCCAAGCGAACTGGGTTTGAGGATGAGGATTTTCAAGAAAGAATTATGAAGTACGAATGATGAATGATGAACCAATCGTCAACCCGCTGCGGCGGACTGTTTCATGCTTCAAACTTCATACTTCGTAACTCACTTGCCGTAGGCCAGGCGTTCGGCGAGGCGTTCGGGCAGTCCGGCGGCGCGGATTTTTTTCTGGGCGGCGCCGATGTCATAGTCCAGTCGTCGCAACTCAATCGTCCCCTCCGTCGTGTCATAGACGACGTAGGCGGCCTTGGGATTGTTGTCGCGAGGCTGGCCAACAGCGCCGACGTTGACGAAATACTTTTTACCCGGCTCGACCTTGAACTTGGAGTACGTGCCGCCGCGCACCATGCTGTCACGCATGAACGCTACTGGCACGTGCGTGTGGCCGAAGAAACAAACGTTCGTCATCTGGTAGGTGAAGCTGGCTGCGGCGGCCAGTTTGTCGAACACGTAACCCCAGCGTTGAGGGCCATCGAGCGTGGCGTGAACGATGGTGAAATTGGTCACCATGCGCTGGTATTTCAGGTCGCGCAGCCATTGGCGGTCGTCTTCGGACAATTGCTTTCGCGTCCATTCCACGGCCGTCGCCGCAGCGGGATTGAATCCCTCCATGACTTCTTCGCTCGAACAGTACTCGTCGTGGTTGCCCTTGACGCAGGGGATGTTCATTTCGCGGACGATGTCCAGACATTCCTTGGGGTTGGCATTGTAGCCGACGACGTCGCCGAGGCAGGCGTAGTGGGTGCATTTCTGCTCCTTGATGTCCTGTAGCACGACTTGAAACGCCTCCAGGTTGCCGTGGATGTCCGCTATGATCGCAAATTTCATTGAACGAATTCTATCTCACTATCTCAAAGCCTCGCAAATCGCCCGTCGCTTCGCTCCAGGTCACCGCCTCATTCCGTATCAACCCGGACAGGCCCGCCTCGCGGATGGCATCTCGGAACGACTCCAGTTCGCCTTTCAATCCCTCGGCCACGAGTTCCACGCGACCGTCAGGCAGGTTTCGAACGGTGCCCGTGATTTCAAACCCGGCGGCCACCGATTTGGCGGTGTAACGGAATCCGACGCCTTGCACGCGACCGGAATACAACACATGCATGCGACGACGCCCTGCTTCGCCCGGGTTCTGACTGGCTGCGGCCCTGTCCGCTTCCGGCAAGGCCGTTCCCTGACGTTGCGGCGGTCTTTGCACCCGGTAATGAAGCCCAATCCGACCGCCCGGCGCAATGTTTTTTGCTGTGAAACAAGGATTTGACCCGCCCGGTTTTTGACGTTTACGAGGACCGTCGCCGCGCTACGATGGCCGCATGACCCGCAAAATCGCAGTCGCCATCATCCACGGCGTCGGCACGCAAAAGCCCGACTTTGCCGAACCCATCACAGCCGAACTCACAAAAAGATTCTCCGCGTTGATCAAGGGCCACGCCGCCAATCCGCAATCCGAACTGGTCATCGAACCGGTCCATTGGGCACCGGTGCTCCAACGCGACGAGGACGAATTGTGGAACCGATTGCTCAAGGGCGGCGAACTGGACTTCATCGGGCTGCGAAAGTTCATGGTGAGCTTTGCGGCCGACGCCATCGCCTACCAGCCCGCGCCCAAGGAACGCGACGCCTACGAGAACATCCACGTGGAGGTCGCCCGCGCGCTGAGGCGGCTGGCCGGGCGCGATTGCGCGGACGCTCCGCTGGTGGTCATCGCCCACAGCCTCGGCACGGTCATCGCCAGCAATTATTTCTACGACCTTGAAAAAGACGCCCGGAAAAAATTCATCCCTGCCGTCATCCGCAGGGAGATCGGAAAGACGCCGTTGGAACGCGGCGAAACCTTCACATCGCTCTACACCTTTGGAAGCCCCATCGCGCTGTGGAGCCTGCGTTACACGGATTTCGGCAAACCCATCACCGTGCCATCGCCGCTGCTCACGAACCATCACCCCGGACTCGAGGCGGCTTCCGAATGGATCAATTTCTACGACAAGGACGACATCATCGGCTACCCATTGCGACGGCTCAATGACGCGTATCGCAAGGCGGTGAAGGAAGACCGTCAGGTCAACGCCGGCGGATTGTTCAGCAGCTGGAATCCGCTCTCGCACAACGGCTATTGGACCGACAACGACGTGACCAAGCCGATTGCCGAGGGACTGGCCCGGGTCTGGAAACGGGCGAACGGGATTTGATCCGCGCCGCTACTGCCTTTCGTATTCCCCCTTGCCGAGACGTTTGAGCACGGTGAAGCCGGCCTTTTTGGCGTCGGAGACAGAGAGCGGCTTGAGTTTCTGCGGCGAACTGAAGTTGGAAAAGACTTTGCGAACCGGTTTTTTGCACGCGGGACAATTGGTGAGCGGTTTGGCGTCCAGCGGACGGCGCAACGTGAACTTGCCGCCGCACACCTTGCAGTCACCTTCGCACAATTCGTATTCGTAAATTGGCACGGCTCAATTTTGGTTCCTGAACGGCGAATGTCGAATCAGAAATCAGTTGGTTGACGGAAGGTGGAACTCCGTTCCTTTTGGAATTGTATATCCCTCGTGCCAGCCGCGTCGCCGGATTCTCCAATCAGTGTCGAGCACTGCGTATGGCGGTTCGCCGAGCGAATTCAATACGTAACGTTCGGGACCGATTGGTTCAAAGTGACGCAGATAGGAATCCAGTTCGACTCTCGTTGGGATATAGTCCGCTGACAACTTCTTCTCGTAAGCCAACTGCTGCATCGCACCATCAAGCTGACGAAGATTATTGAGGACAGCATTTTCAACCGAACCCCCACTAGAAACAAAACTGGGCCAAAATGAGAGCGAGAACACTCCTGCCACAACAGCTATAGCTGTAATAGATATACGCATCAGCTTAATGCGTTTTGTTGACATTTCAGCTTCAGGCTGGTCTCGGTCAGAATTGGACCCGCTCGATTTCCAAAAGACCAGGCCAACGCATGCGCCCATGCCCGCCCAATATGGAAGACCAAGAGCCAAAGAGAGCACGGTGAGTTGCGTGTTGCTTATGTCGCATCGTGCTAACACTGGTAGAACGGGACCGGTTATCACGCCGCCGATCCATAGACACATCCTCCCAAATAGTCCGTTTACCGCAGGCGTTGCCGCGCCAATGTAGGAGACGACACCTAATGACAACAAAACTGCGAGGACCCACAGGCCTTGCCGAAACCCGCAATATACAAATTGGCCGAGAGTATTGGATTTCATGTCATAATTGTCAGTCACTGATTTACGATCGCGTGTTCCCCAGCTTTTCGTCACGCACAGCTTGAGCAAATAATTCAGCACGACCAGGAATGCGGCTTTCCGCTGATCTCGGCCATCACGCTCATAGCTTGTAACAAAGTTGATCGAAGGAAAACCAGCGGTTTGATGATGATTCTTTGGAACTCCGACACAACTCCCGCTTCCCGAAAGGCCGATGTCGCGTCCACAGATTGCGTTTCCTTTTCCGGTCGTCGGCACTACGATGCGCCCATGGCGTTGGTGAGAATTCTCGTGGATGGCTACAGCCTGCTGCACAACTGGCCTGAACTGGCCCGCGGCAGGGCGCGACATTCCGCCCAGGCGCGCGACGCGCTGGTGCAAATCCTCACGCGCTATCACGATGCCGAGGGCACGCCCATCACGATTTTCTTTGATGGCGCGGGCGCGCCGTCAGGTGCGCCCAAGGCCGAATCCAGCCGCGGTGTGGAAGTTCTTTTTTCGCGCGACGGCAAGACAGCCGACGACATGATTGAGCGCGCGGCGCATCGGTTTCAGCCGTATGGCGAAGTGCTGGCGGTGACGGACGATTACGCCGAACGTGACACGGTCATCGCCCTGGGCGGTCACGCGGCGAGTTGCATCAGCTTCATTCAGATGATTGAATCGGCGCTTGCGGATTTCGCCGACGACCTGAAACATTACAATCGCGCGGAGAAAAACCGCTATCGCAACACACGATGAACGTTTCCAATCTGCCATCGCGCCCGACCAGGACCAACAACCGTCATCACGCGAGGCGACTTGGCTGGTTCATCGTCGCCGTGTTGTGGCTGTTGTGGCTTGGGAATCCTGCTGCGCAGTGTGCCGAGCCGCAGCCCAACAGGCGCGTCGCGGAACGTTACCTGATCATCGTGGAATCGTCCTCGGCCATGCGACGCGCCGCCGACAACACGCGTCAGATCGTCAGGGATTTGCTCGTGTCCGGAATGCACAGCCAATTGGGCGAGGGCGACACCGTCGGCGTGTGGACGTTCAACGAGGGGCTTTCCACGGGCCAGGTGCCGATCCAAAACTGGTCCGCTGAACATGCCATGACCATCGTCACCAACGTGGACACGTTCCTCAAAGGTTTGCGCTTCGAGAAGGAACCGGTCGTTGCGAATGTCATCCCCGCTCTCAAAACCGTCGTTGCGACGTCCGAACGCATCACGATCCTGCTCCTGATGAGCGGCAGCGCTCCGATCGCGGGAACACCGATTGATTACCAGATCAACAATGCGTTTTATCAGAGCGGCGCGGAATTGAAGAAAGCCCGAAAACCCTTCGTCATTGTCTTCCGCGCGCAACGGGGAAAATTTGTCAGCGCCGCCATCACCTGGTCGCCGTGGCCCGTGGAATTACCGGATTTCCCACCATTGCCCAAACCCGTGGAACGGACCGCTGCCGATCGTGCGTCAAAGACCAACACGCCCAATCCAGTCAAACCCCTGATCGTGATCGGAAAAAAACCGGAGACACCTCCGCCCGCGCCAACAGTGACGGAAAAAACTGTGGAGATGGTCACACCTGCGGTGGGAGCAGCGCCTGTCGCAACAATCATACCGTCCGCGCCTCCGGCGTCACCTGCCGTTCCTGCACCTGCAACACAGCCGACGCCGGCTGTCGAATCATCAGTGGCCGCCGCGCTACCCGCTGAGACAACCCGAACTCCCGTTATTGCGCAGCCTGCGGCACCAGTCGCCCCTCCTTCCCGACAACAGACAGAACCTGTCGCCTCAACCAAAACCGACCCCGCGCCGGCAACAATGACGCCGCAACCAGCGCCAGCACCCGTCGCTCCCGTTCCCACTCCCGGTCCGTCAGCCGGGACACAACCCCAGCATCCGGGAGAGCCTGCGACGTCCCCCGCGACGGTTGCGGTGGCGATTGAAACAGGCGACTCCGCAGGCAGACTTTACTTGTTCGCCGGTTTGGGCGCGCTGGTCTTGGGAGTGGCGTTGATTGTTCTGTTATTGCGGCGACAACGCACAGCGGACGGTGGAAGTTTGATCACACACTCCATGGACCGGGACGAGAAGTAAGTTCCCTTGGACGGCTTCGCATTTTCCAACGCTGAAATCACGGATTGCGATTTGGTACAAAAAAACCGGGCTAGTCAGCCAGGGGGTGGCCAAAGAGCCCGGGGAGTATTCGAATCAGTACCGTAGGACTATGCAGAATTCGGCGCGGGTCTGTACCAGGATCCACACCGAAACTTGTTGGGCAAATCAAAGAACAATTTTATGTGCCCGAAATTTTGTGTCTTACGTGCGGGATGTATAATGCATCCTGCTGACCCTGTCAAATTATAGGCAAAAGTATTAGTCCGGCATCAGGGCGTCATCAGTCCGGTTAGAGGTGCTTTTCATGGGCGCGGTTTGGACCGCTTATATGATTGATTTCCACGCTCAACCTCCGTTCAATTGGCGGGCCTTTTTTTGGACATGAATATTCACGAATACCAAGCAAAGCAGTTGCTCGCACAATACGGCGCTTCCGTTCCCCCCGGCGGTGTCGCTGCAACCCCCGACGAAGCCAAAGCCGCCGCCGAGAAACTTTTCGCCACCGGCCACAAACGTGTCGTCGTCAAATCCCAAATCCACGCTGGCGGACGGGGCAAGGGAACATTCAAAAGCGGATTTCAGGGTGGCGTGAAAGTCTGTTCCAGCACGACCGAAGCCTTCGCCAACGCAAAAGCCATGCTCGGCCAGACGCTCGTCACCAAACAGACCGGTCCAGATGGCCGAGTCGTCAGCAAAGTGCTCGTCGAAGCTGCCTCCAGCATCAAGAAGGAATTTTATCTTGCCGTTTTGCTGGATCGCGCTTCCTCCCGGCCCATCGTCATGGCCAGCACCGAGGGCGGAATGGACATCGAAGAAGTCGCCGCAAAAACGCCGGAGAAGATCGTCAAGCAAACCATTGATCCCGCCGTGGGCATGATGCCCTATCAGGCGCGCAAACTGGCCGCCGCACTCGGACTCAAGGGCGACCTCATCGCCGCCGGCGCAAAACTCATCCTCGGCGTCTATAAAACCTGGTGGGAATGTGACGCCTCGCTCGTGGAGATCAATCCCCTCTGTGTCGTCGAAGCCGCGGATGGCAAGGAAACGTTGATGGCCCTCGACGGAAAGATCGGCCTCGACGACAACGCTCTCTATCGCCACAAGAACATTCAGGAGATGCGCGACCTCGCCGAAGAAGCGCCTTTGGAAATCGAAGCCAGCAAATTCAATCTGAATTACATCAAGCTGGATGGCAGCATCGCCTGCCTTGTCAACGGCGCGGGCCTGGCGATGGCAACGATGGATATCATCCAGCATTTCGGCGGAATGCCCGCCAACTTCCTTGACGTGGGCGGCGGCGCGAGCAAGGAACAGGTGACGGCGGCGTTCAAGATCATCCTTCAAGACCCGAACGTGAAGGGCATCCTCGTGAACATTTTCGGCGGCATCATGGATTGCAACGTCATCGCCACCGGCATCGTCGCGGCGGTGAAGGAAACGGGATTGAAACTTCCGCTCGTCGTCCGCCTCGAAGGCAACAATGTCGTGGCCGGAAAAAAGACTTTGGCTGAATCCGGCCTTACCCTCATCACCGGTGACACGATGGCCGACGCTGCGCAAAAGGTTGTGAAGGCGGTTGCGGCGTAATTTCATCGCATGCTCAAAGTCACCGAAATCGCTTTCAGTTGTTACCCCGTCACCGACATGGCGCGCGCGCGCAAGTTTTACGAAGGCGTGCTCGGCTTGAAACCCACTATGGTTCACGGCGAACCCGGCGGAATGCAATGGACCGAATACGACATTGCCAGCGGCACGCTCTCGCTCGGCTGCGGCGCACCGGATTGGAAACCGACCGAAAGCGGCTGCTCCGTCGGCCTGGAGATGGAGGACTTCGATGCCGCGATTGCGGAGCTGAAAGCAAAGGGCGTGAAGTTCAAGATGGAACCCTTCCCCACGCCCGTCTGCAAAATGGCGTTCATTTACGACACGGAAGGAAATCTGATTTGTATTCACAAGCGGCACGCAAACTGAAGGCACCCATGCCGGAAAGACACGACAACGATTCGATTCTGAAAGAAGCCGCGCCAGCGTATCAGGCAGGTTCAGATGTTGCCGAAGTCTCCATACTCAATGAAAGCCTGGCGATGACGCCGTGGGAACGAATTCTGGCAAACGACGACATGGTGAACTTCGGCAACATGCTGCGGGCCGCGATGGAGAAACGTAATGCAAAACCTGACTGAACTGACACGCAGATTGATCGCGGCAGACGTGGAGTTTGTTTTGGTCGGCGGCTTTGCAGCCATCGCGCACGGAGTCCTCCGCTCCACGTTGGACGTGGACATTTGTTGCCGGTTCTCGGAGGAAAATTTACTGCGGATTCAACGCGCGGTCGCGGATTTACACCCCGTCCATCGGCAGCGAACGGATTTACCGCTCGATCTGACGCCAGCTCAATGCGCGAGCTTGAAGGATTTGTATCTGAAGACGGATTTGGGCATCCTCGACTGTCTTGGCGAAATCAAAGCAGTGGGAGATTATGACGAAGTTTCAAGGCACACAGTCGAACTGGAGTTGCCGATCGGAAGATGCCGCGTGATTGATTTGGAAACCTTGATTGCCGCGAAAGAAGCGATGGGGCGTGACCATGACCGGATCACAGTCAGGGAATTGAAAGAGATCAAAAAACGGCAGTCGCACAATTGAATCGTAAATCGTAAATCTGAAATCGCAAATTTGACATGGCCATCCTCGTCAAACCCAACACCAAAGTCCTCGTTCAGGGCATCACCGGCAGCTTCGGCGCGCGGCATGCCCAACTGTCCATTGATTACGGCTCGCAAATCGTCGCCGGCGTCACCCCCGGCAAAGGCGGCCAGGTCTTCGAACACGGCGGAAAAAAAGTCCCCATCTTCGACACCGTGGCTGACGCCATGAAACAGACCGGTGCCACGGCCAGCGCCGTGTTCGTGCCGCCCGCGTTTTGTGGCGATGCCATTCTGGAAGGCGTGGACGCCGGACTCGATCTCGTCGTCGCCATCACGGAGGGAATTCCAGTGAACGACATGGTCAAAGTGAAGCGCGCAATGGAAGGCAAACGCACGCGGCTCATCGGCCCGAATTGTCCCGGCATCGTCACGCCCGGTGAGGGCAAGGATTCGCACGGCGGCTGCCGCATTGGAATTTCGCCCGGTTACATCCACAAGAAAGGCAACATCGGTGTCGTGTCGCGATCCGGCACTCTTACTTACGAAGCTGTGTGGCAGCTCACGTCACGCGGCGTCGGCCAATCCACCTGCGTCGGCATCGGCGGCGACCCCGTCAACGGCACGTCGCACCTTGATGTCATCAAACTTTTCAACGACGACCCGGAAACGACCGGCATCATCACGATCGGCGAAATCGGCGGCAGCGCGGAAGAGGAGGCTGCCGAATGGATTGCCAAACACTGCAAGAAACCCGTGGCGGGCTTCATTGCCGGAACCACCGCGCCACCCGGACGTCGCATGGGCCACGCGGGAGCGATTGTCAGCGGTGGCAAAGGCACTGCGGAGGCCAAGATCGCCGCGTTCAAAGCTGCCGGCATCGGTGTCGCCACCACGCCGAGCGACATGGCGGACACGTTATTGAAGATGATGTAGAAGCGTCGTGTTGCGCGTTGCGTGTTGCGTCAAGCGACCAGGGCCGACGCAGCCGTTCTTGACGCAACACGCAACACGCAACACGACTGATGGGCCTCATTGATTCCATCCTGAACTTCGCCGCGTTGCTGCTCTGGCTGGGCTGGCGTTCGGCCAGGGTGGACCCGATTGCCGGGGCGACCGCCGCGACGCTGGCCGGCACGCTCAGGCGCGTTGACAAACCCAGGCTTCGCGGCTGGCAAACGCCGGCAGTTCTCGCAGGGTTGATTCTTTTGCGTTCCTTCTTCTACTGGCAGATCGGTTCGGCTGTGAACTGGACCGGCAATCTGGATCTCCTGGTGATTTCCATTCCGTTTCGCATGGACCGTTTTTCTCTCGCGTTGCTGTTTTCCGTGTCGAGCTTTCTGCTCACGCTGGTCGTGTTCTGGTTGTGCGCGTTGTTCGTTTCAATCGTCAGCGGCAGAGAGGCGGGATTCGACGGGGTGCGGAGATTTACGAGGTTGCACCTGGGGTTTGTCGAGGGCTGGCCCGCCTGGTTGAAGTTGTTGCTGCCATTGCTCGCCGTTGTGCCCGGCTGGTGGCTGATGAACTGGCTGCTGGCTTATCAGGGTTTGCTGCCACAACCGGTTTCACCGATGCACCGGGTCGAACAGTCGGTCGTCATCGGCATCGGCAGTTACCTGGCTTGGAAATATGTCATCGTCGGCACGCTCGTGCTGCACCTGGTCGCCAGCTACGTGTATCTCGGCAATCATCCGTTCTGGGGACAGGTCAATGCGCTGGCGCGGCGACTGTTAAAACCGTTGAGTCCCGTGCCGCTGTCAGTGGGGCGGGTGGACTTTGCGCCGGCCATCGGCATCCTCATCGTGTTCGCGGCTGCGCGTTTGGTCGGGGACTGGCTGACGCGACTTTACATGCAATTACCGCTGTGATCCGAAGCGTTCACGGCGGCGGCTTCAAACCACTTCCAACAAGTCCGCCTCCATCTTCACGGCGGCCGCCTGGCTGATGAAATCCAGCCGCAACAGCACGACGCAAGGTCCGTGGCGTTGTTCCACCCAGCCTTCCACTCCCTGCAACGGGCCGGATTTGATGCGCACACGCATGCCTTCGCCAATGGACGGTGCAAGGCGGACTTCCAGGTCGGTTTCCAGTGCGCGAAGGATTTCGTTGAGCTGATGGGCGAGGGTTTCCTGGTCGGCAACTTCCAGCAGATTGGCGATGTGATCGTTCGTGCGGACGGAGGCTCTCAGCGTGTCTGGAAGCTGAAGGAAGACATACCCCGGGAACAATGGCTTCTCAAATGAGACGGTTTTTCCGCGATACTTGTGTCGAGTCTTGTAAGAGGGAAGTGTCGCGGCGATTCCTTGCCGGTCGCAGTGGGCCTTGAGTTTCTTTTCCTGTCGCGGCTTCGTGTGGGCCACGTACCAAAGCAGTTTTGACACGGCGGCAGTTTTAGGATGGTGTCACGGCTGTCAATCCGAATTCCCGCCCCAAAGAAATATCGGTGTGCGACCGCTCCCGCGGTCGCGGTGCGTGGAATGCGAGAATTACATTGGAGAACCCGGTCTTCTCTCCGCCGCCGCCGATTTGCTGGCGGTCAGTTTTCGACCTTTTCGCGGGCCATACCCGTGCCGTTGCAGGTGGGGCAGGCGTCGGGCGCGTGGCGGATGAGGTGATAGATGTAATCCTTCAATTTCGCGCGGCGCATCTTGAGTTCTTCAATCTCCTGGTCGGAGGCGTAATCAATTTCCTCTTCGATGCGATAGACGGCGTCGTCGAGCCGGTGATATTCGTCGTAGAGGTGGCGGAAGTGGTCGTTGCTGCCCTTGAGACGCTTGATGGTGTCGCGATGCTCCGGGAACTCTCTGAGGATCGGATGATGGAGGTCCATGGGATGTTAAGTGTTGCTGGTTTGTTGAGTGCAATTTACCCGACCGACGCCGCCAGTAAAGGCCGAGTTGCCCGCAATCTCAAAACTTTTTTTGTCCGTGATTCAACCGGACTTGTCGGTGGCCGCCGGTTCGAGCGATCCGGTTTGCGGATGTTTCACGGCCAGTTCCATGCCTACGATGCAGACGTCATCGTCAAAAACGTGCCCCTCGGCAAACTCCCGGACTTCGGCAAGCAGCTTGTCGAACAACTGCGGTGTGTTGTGGCGCAACCGCTTCTGGACGCCCGCCGTCAGCATTTCCTGCGTGTAAAGTTCCTGGCCGGCGGAATGGACCTCGTAAAGCCCGTCTGTGAACAACATGACCAGATCGCCGGGAGCAAGGCGCGTTTCCGAGGTTTCATATTGCGCATCGGGAAAAATGCCCAACGCCGGCTGGCTTTTGGGTTTGGAGTTCTTGAGCGTGGCGACGGACTTTGCCGCGCGATTGATGTGCAGTGGTTTTGGGTGGCCCGCGTTGGCGTAACGCACGGCGCCTGTGGAGGCATCCGCCACCAGATGAAACGCCGTGGTGATGAGCGGCGTGCCCGTGTGTTGAAGGATGGCGCGCAATTCCGAATTGAGCTTTGTCAGGAACTGCCCCGGTTCACCCGCAAGCGGTTTCAATTCCTCGACCAGCGCGCGGATCATCGCCGTGACCAGCGCCGAGCGCACGCCATGCCCCGCAACGTCGCAGATGAAAATGCTGACTTCCGTGTCCGACAATTCCGACACGCTGAAGAAATCGCCGCCCACGGTGCCGCTCGGAAAATATCGGTGCGTGAACTGGAAGACGCTTTCGCCGATGGCCGCCTGGCGTGGCAGCACCGGATAATGCTGCGGGAGCATGGCCATCTGGATTTCGCTGGCCATCTTGAGTTCGTCCTGCATCTGAAGATTCTTCAGGCGCAATTCCTCGCGGCTGCGCGCCAGTTCGGCGTTGGCCTTGCGGATGCGTTCCTCGGCCATCTTTTGCGCCGTGATGTCCCAGAACATCCCCTGGATGCCGGTGACTTTTCCGTCCGCGTCGAAAATTGGCATCTTGATCACCTGGATGTAATGGCGCTCGTCGGCTGTGAACCGGCTTTCCTCGATGGTCTCGAACGGCTGCCTGGAATCCATCACGCGCCGGTCGTTTTCCTCGCGGATGGCGGCCAGTTCACGCGGCAGAAAATCGAAGATGGTCTTGCCGATCACCTGATCGTAAGTCTTGCCCAGTGTCCGGCAAAACTGCGGGTTCACGAACGTATAACGACCATGCACGTCCTTGCGAAAGATGTTCTGGGGCATCGTCTCCACCAGCGAGTGATACAACGCCTCCGACGTGCGCAATCGTTCCTCCGCCTCGCGCCGTTGCGTGATGTCCTCCACCGTGCCCTCGTAATAAATGATCCTGCCCCGGGCATCACGCACCGCGCGGCAATTCTCCGAAATCCAGATCACCGACCCGTCCTTGCGGTAAATCTGCGATTCAAACCCCGCCAACGTGTCGCTTTCCTGCATCGCGCGGACGAATTCCGCGCGGCGTTCCGGCTTGACGTAAAGAGCGCGCCCGATGTCCGTCAAATTGCGCATCAACTCATTCGGCGAACCGTAACCATAGATGCGCGCCAGCGCCATGTTGGCCACAAGATACCGGCCTTCCGGAGTGGTCTGGAAAATCCCTTCCACCAGATGGTCAAAGATGCCCCGATACTTCTCCTCCGCGTCCAGCAATGCGACGTCCGCCTGATGACGTTCCACCGCGTAACGGATCGAACGCAACAGCCATCGCGCCGTGATCTGGCTCTTCACCAGATAATCCTGCGCGCCCACCTGCATCGCCTCCACGGCGATGGTTTCGTCGTCCGTATCCCCGACAACCATGATCGGCACGCGCGGCGACTGCGCCTTCAGAAGCGCGATGTTTGCCAGTCCAGCGCCGTCGGGAAGGGAGT
>DAOLDN010000017.1:0-17356 GCA_035327385.1 Verrucomicrobiota bacterium
GGCGGATTTGCTGATCCAACTCGGTCGTTTGCCGGAGGCGGAACGGGTGTTGGTGATGCTCAAGGAGGAGGAATTCTCCGGTTTCATCCGCCGCGATGCCGGCCAGGTCGGCCCCGCCGCTCCAATGCCGAAGACTTCCACGGAAGCCGGTTTGATGGACCGCGATGCGTCGCTCGCGGCGCAGGCTGCGGCGGTTGGCGTGCGATGGCGGGAATTGCATGAGAAAGGCGCGGCCCGGCGCACGGCCGACGAGAACGCGGAGTTTCGTCAGCTCAAAGAACGTCGTGAAAACCTGGCCCAAAACTACAACCGGTTTCTCGCGGAACTGAGGTCAGAACTGGGAACTCAACGCGAGGACAAGGTACGCGAGATTGCGGAAGCGGAAGCGCTGCAAAGTCTGCTGTTGGAAATGCGCCGGAGCGGAGCGGGAGAGGCGGCGGTGCTCTATACGCTGGTCGCCGAGACCAACTATCGTGTCATCGTCATCACCGCGGATTCCACACTCGATTTCAAGACGCCCATCGCCGCCACAAACCTCAATCTGAAGGTCGCGCAGTTCAGGAATGTTCTCAGCGATGACCGGCGACTGCCCGATCCTCTGCCTGCGGCGCAGGAGTTGTATAGGATCATCTTTTGCAACGGCGACGTGGATGCCGCGTTGAAGGCGGCGAAGGTGGAAACCGTCATGTGGAGTCTGGACGGCACATTGCGCTATCTGCCGATGGCCGCGCTGCACGACGGCAAGGGTTACATCGCCGAGCGTTACCGGAACGTCGTGATCACTCCCGCCAGCATCGCGCGGCTCGAACGCAAGCCGCAACCGTCGTGGGCAGGCTTGGGGTTGGGCGTTTCCAAGGCGCACGAGGTCAAACTGGAGCACAGACCCGGAAACGTGGAGCGGATCAAGTTCAGTCCATTGAGTGAAGTGCCGGTGGAATTGCGAGGCATCATCCGCGACGAAACGGTCGGTTCGGCGGGAGCGGTGTCCGGCAGGATCATGCTGGACGGCCAGTTCACGGAAGCAACATTGCGCGACGCATTGGAAGAACGCTACCAGCTCGTTCACATCGCAAGTCACTTTTATTTCCGGCCCGGGGATGAAACGTCGTCGTTTTTGTTGTTGGGCGATGGCAACCCCCTGAACGTTTCGCAGTTGAAGAATTTCCGGAATCTGTTTGAGAGCGTGAACCTGTTGACACTTTCGGCCTGCGAAACAGCGGTGGGCGGCGCGGACGAGAATGACGGGGCCAACGGCGCAGAAGTGGATTCTTTCGGCGAACTGGCGCAACGCAAGGGCGCAGCAGCCATCGTGGCAACCTTGTGGCCTGTGAACGACGAAAGCACATCGCTGTTGATGCGCGAGTTTTACCGGTTGCGGCAAACCAACCCCGCATGGACCAAAGCCGAGGCGCTGCGCCAGGCGCAACTGAAACTTTTGCGTGGAAACGTGAAACCAACGCAATCCTCTACACGCCGCGCCGCAATCCTCGCGGATGATCCCGGCGCCAAACCGTCGCCCGATTTTACGCACCCCTATTTCTGGGCGCCGTTTGTCCTGACGGGCAACTGGCAATAGTCGGCAACGATAAGAATTCCGTTTGCAAAACGTAACGACAGTGAATATAAGACGATGAACATCAAAAGGAACAGCATGTCCATGAGTCATCTAATGGTTTGGAGGGATGATCAGGTGAACACTCGTCCGACTTCCCCATTCCAAACATTGAAACGGCATGTCTCCCTGTTTTGCGCGAGTTGCTTGATTGTTTTTTTGCCCACCAGTGCCCTGACTCAGATCGTTTTGACTGGCACAAACTACACCCAGACATTTGACTCGCTTGCTTCGGGACTGCCAACTGGTTGGACTGTGCGAACCAACGCAACGGCCGACAATCTGGGAATTGAAGCCGGTCTGACGATTTCTCCCACCAGTTGGGATACGGCAATGGGTAGGTTCTATAATTACGCGTCCACGCATGGGAACGACGGCCTGCCACTTACAGGTTCAGAATCCTCAGCAACTCAGGCCGCTGTGACCAACCGGTGCTTGGGAATTCGACAGAGTGCGGCATTTGGCGACCCAGGGGCGGCCCTCGTGCTCCAGATCAGCAACACACTCGGGAAAGCCAATTTGGCTTTAAGTTTTGATCTCAACGTTTTGTTCGTGAACACCCGCACTTCTCGTTGGACGCTGGATTTTGCGGTTGGCAATACACCAACAAACTTTGTTCCGTGGGTGAGTTTTACCGAGGCAAAATCTTTCGGGAAGAATCCAAAGTCTTTCACTTTCGGTTCAGCGTTGGATGGCAAGAATGAGAATGTTTGGATACGAATCGTTGCGTTGGAGGGATCAACCGGCACTGGTTCGCGGGACAGTTTCGGAATTGATAATGTGCGGTTGAGTTACACCAGCCCAGTTGTTTCACCGAGGATATTTGGCTGGGGAGGCAATTACTATGGGCAAATCTTCCCCCCTCCCAGTCTTACAAACGTCGCTGCCATTGCGACCGGCGGCAGTCACAGCATGGCTCTTAGGAGCAATGGTTTGGTGATGGCGTGGGGTAATGATTGGTATGGCCAAGCAAACGTATCTCCAACTTTGGCCGGCGTGAGGGCCATTGCAGCTGGAGGTCAGCACAGCATGGCCCTTAGGAGTAATGGCACGGTATTGGCGTGGGGTTACAACGGTTCCGGTCGGACAAATGTTCCATCAGGATTGTCTGGTGTGAGAGCAATTGCGGCTGGAGGTGATCACAGCATGGCCCTTAGGAGTAACGGAACTGTCGTCACTTGGGGGTACGGTTTTTGGGGGCAGACGAACGTTCCCTCAGGTCTGTCTGGGGTTCGAGCGATAGCGGCGGGCGGCGATCATAGCTTGGCATTAAGAAGCAATGGCACGGTGGTGGCGTGGGGCTATCAGTACAGTGGCGTTACGAACGTGCCACCGGGCTTGTCCGATGTGAGCGCGATTGCAGCCGGCAGGTTCCACAGTCTGGCGCTCAGGAGCAATGGAACGGTCGTGGCGTGGGGGAGTAACACTCAGTGGCAAACGAATGTGCCATCGAACTTGGTTGATGTGATGGCAGTTGCTGCGGGAGGTGATCACAGCATGGCGCTACGGAGCAACGGCACCCTTGTTGCGTGGGGGGACTCGGGGTACGGGCTTACCAATGTTCCAGTAGGACTGTCAAACGTGATTGCAATTGCCGTTAGCTATCATAGCCTTGCCTTAACTCTGAATCTGCCGTCTCGCCCCCTCAATGACGCAATCTCGAACGCAGTAGTTATAACTGGCACTTTAGCTGTGGTTACAGGTTCAAATGTAAACGCAAGCACGGAGCCAGGTGAACCTTCCCATGCGGATGGTTACGGAACGAAATCAGTATGGTGGAAATGGACGGCTCCGATAAATGCTCGTATAAACGTTGACACAACTGGAAGCAGCTTAGTGCCGCTGCTAGCGATCTACACGGGAAGCGATCAAGGTGATGTTTACAGTCTCAATCCTGTAGCCAGTCATTGGGGGGGCACTGGTTACAGCAGGATTGAGGCAGTGCAGGTAACCGCTGGATCAACTTACTATATTGCAGTTGACGGAAACCACGGTGCGGAGGGCGACATCTTATTGACGTTGGAAATGATACCACCTCCACCGAACGATAATTTCGAAGACAGGATCGCATTTGGTGGAGTGCCTGTTTCCACAACCGGCGTCAACGTAGATGCGACTAAGGAACCAGGTGAACCCAATCACGTCGGGTATGCCGGTGGTAAGTCGGTCTGGTGGTCATGGACGGCCCCCTACTCTGGTAAGTTTGTCGTTGATACTATTGGAAGCACATTCAACACGCTATTAGCCGTATATTCAGGGAGCACTGTTGACGCACTCGATCTTATTGCACAAGACGACCAGAGCGGCGGTAATAGCACTAGTCTTTTGCGCTTCGATGCCCAAGCTGGGGAGAGGTATGAGATCGCAGTTGATGGTTGGGCAGGGTATTCAGGCCAGATTTCATTACGTATTTCCGAATGTCCTCCCCCTGTTATCCAGCTTCCATATTCAGTGACGCAACGAACAACTACAAACGGCGTTGAGATTGAGTTTTGCGCTCAAGTGTCCGGATCGGGCCTTGGTCCGTTTGAGTGGTTTGTTGATCAGGGAAATCCAGTTTCCGCGCCCTATAAATCCGGCAACTGCTTCTATGTAGTGGTGGACCCTGCGGACGAAACCGAGGTCATAGTGCGAATGACTGTTACGAACTTGTGTGGCTTTGACGGACAGCCCTCCGGTCCTGTGACGACTTGCAGCATCTGTCTGTCACGAGGCTCGCCCAGTTTGCTTTCGGCGGCGACGACTTACGCTACTGGTAATGGTCTCACCGTTTCCACCACCAATTGCGGGTCCGTGAGCGCGAATGCCAGGTGGTACCCGTTGGTTGTGACCAATGGCGGCGGCATGATTACAGTCAGTACGGAGGGTAGCCCAACTGACACGCTGATTGCGGTGTATACAGGTTCGCGTGCGAGTTCGCTGACACTCACGAATATTGCTTGCAATGAGAACGCCAGCACGAATGTAACAGTAGCGAGTCTGCAAAGCCGGGTGTCATTCATGGCAAAGCAGGGCGAGCGGTATTGGATCGCGGTGGATCCGCGTACCAACAACGTACCTACGCTGTGGGTCACATCGGGTTTTGAGCCGCAGATAGAGAGTGTTGTACTGATGCCAGACCGCTCTTTTGAACTGCGCAGCGGCAAAGCCCCGGCCATTCCTTATAAGCTGCAAATGGCGACGAATCTGACTACAACCCCGATCTACTGGACGACAGTTCTCACGACCAATCTTTCCACCAACTATCCATACCTCTATTATCGAGACACAAACACGCAAAACAGACCCCAACAGTTCTATCGGATTCCGCCACCGGGCCAGTAGTCTCGTTCAGAAACTCAGTTTGAGGTTCAGCGACAGGATTCTGTCCCGGGGCAGTTCCTGGTATGTGTTCAGCGGATTGAGGTGATAGTTCTGGTCAGTGATGTTCAGCAGCCCAACGCTGATTTCTCCGTAAGTTCTGGGGAAACGATAGCCCGTAATCAGGTTGAATTGCCAGAAACTGTCGCCGTCCAGGTCGGGGTCATAGTCGTAATTTCGCTGGTGAAACCACAGTGCCCCGGCCTGCGCGAAGAATCCGGATGAATGATTATAGATGGCAAAAAGGTTCACCGTTTGTAGAAGCGCCTTGTTGTCCGTGTCGGGGATGACAGTGTTGGAAATGTCCGGGTAGCTTTGCTCCAGTTGCGCGTGGCTGATGCGGTATCGCGTTCCCAAAGCCCACTCATTTCCAAGAAGTTGATTGAGGCTGACGATGAGAGATTGTTCGTTGAAGTCAAGATGCTGGCGGATTTGGTAGGGCGTGGCTGGAATATCTTCGTTCGGATCGACATCAAATGCCCCAATATCGCGGCTGCCGTCCGATGTCAGCCATTCGCCCTGAATGGTCAGGTAGGTGCGCGATTTGAATCTTTGATCGAAGCCGAGATTGAATGTCTGAAATTGCGAGCCAGGTACGTTGCCCACTACGGATTCGGGAATCAAACTTCGATAGGCCTGATTGAAACCCGCAATCTGCACTGGCTCCAGTCGGACGCTCGAATCATAGAACATCCCACCCAATGACCGCGTGAATGCGCCCCGGACTGTTGAGTCGGAATTGGGCGACCAAACAAACCCTGCTTTGGGCGACAATTGGCTCTCCGTTGTTTCTTCATCCGATATCGGTGGGCTCTCGGAATTGCGGGGATAGCGCAAGCAGTCGTAAGTGAGCCCTGCGGTAAGCCAGAGAGAGTCCAACATCTGCCACTGGTCATATCCATAAGCACTTATTCGCGTCAAATCTGTCGTGAATGTCTGTCTTGCTTCAAATTCGCTGTTGGGGGCAAAAAGGCCTCCATAGTTTGGCGCATTGCTTGACCCTCGTCCTTCCAGCACGCTCGTGGTTATTTCTCCCGCTTGGACACGAGCGCCAACAACTAGGGTGTGCTTTGTTAGTCGGGCTATGTGCTGAAGCTCGGCCGTATAAGCCTTGAACGTACTGTGGTAGTCCAAGGTTTCAAATACAGATGCCATAGGGTTGGTCCAACCCGGAGCGTTCGTGTAATAGTGTTGCACCGTGTCAACGACCTCGCCTGTGGACCGGTCTCGTATAACTCCTGGAATCAGCACATATTGGTCAGATAGCGAAAACTTGTCATCCAAGCGTGCTCCAAGGAAGAGTGTGTGATTCCCCGGTGACCACTCGTGGTGATACCCGACCAGTAAGTTCGGAGACTGACATTCGTCCACACTGAGATATGGACTGGTTGAATCCGGATCATAAAGCCGGCGCACGTCGCCGGAATCGTAATCGCTGAAAATCGCCTGCGCATAAATGGAATCCTGAGGAGTCAACTGTTGCTTCAACTGGATTGAGAACGCCTTCTGCTCAAGGTCGCTGTTCGGGCCATCGCCGTTTCGCGACAGATAATAGGTGTCCAGCGCGTAACCTGTGTTTTTGAACCAGCCGTATTGTGAGGCGGATTGCTGCCAGTCGCCGTTGCTCAGGTATGTCGTTTCCGTCGCCAATCCCAGCCGGTTCCTTTCGAACAGGCTGGAGTATTCCTGCTGCGAAACGCGCGGTGACAATGGAGTTCCTCCGACGGGCGACAGCAGGTTGGCGATCAAATACTCGCTGAATGTTGCGGTTTCGTATCGAAGATTGGCCAGATTCGGATCGCGAAGCTGGTTGTAACTGTTGGCGAGGAAAAGATGCGCGGAGTAATTCGCGTAATCCGTGGCCACGGCTTGGGACGCTTCGTTAACGCTCACGTCATACATGCCCACGTCGCCGTAGAGCGCGGCGAGGTTTGCACCGCGCACGGCGAGGTCCTCGTCCAGTTTCAGTCGGGAACGAAAGATGGAGCGGTTGTCGTTCAGGTCCTTTGACGTTTCGAGATCGGCGATGGCTTCGTTGAACCTGTATTCCTGTCGCACGAACAAGGCGGAGTACAGCCACGCCGTCGGGTCTTCAGGATCAAGCGATTTGGCAACGGCAAATTCGTTCGTGGCGTGTTCGGTGTCCCAATTCATTGCGTACGCTTTGGCCAGATAACTGCGCAGCAGGGCGCGGGTGGGTTCTGTGGCGGCGGCGATCTGGAGCGATTCCAGTCCGCCTCGATTGTCCCTGGAATGTATGCGGCACAATCCGAGGCCGAGCCAGCCGTTGGCCAGGGCGGGATCGAGTTTTGTGGCTTGTTCAAATGCGATTGTCGCATCGCGAAATTTGTTCCTGGCAGCCAGCAGGAATCCGTTCAGCGCAACGGCCTGCGCGTTTTCTGGCGCAAGTGTGAGCGCCGTTTTCAAGGCCCGCGTTGCTGCCAGTGTGCGGCCAAAAGAAAATTCCAGTTCCGCAACGCGCGCGTGCGCGAACGAAAAGTTCGTGTTCCAGTTTGCCGCTGTACGCGCGGCGGCCAACGCGCTGTTGAGATCCGCGATGCCCTGTTGTTCGTAGGAAATCGCCAGCCATTCGGTCGCGGTGTTGGTCGGCGTGGAAAGCTGGATGTTCGGCGGTTCTGCCAGCACTGTGGAAATCATTCGACGAAGGCCGCGTTCGATGCTGTCGAGCCGTTCGCTGTGGGCCGAAGTTGATTCAGCGGTGGATTCGTTCAGGAGTTTTCCGGCTTCAGCCACTTCACCGACGGACAGCAACAGACCTGCGTAATACAATTGTTCGGCACGCGATTCGGCATTGCGTCCCGTCGGGTAAAACGCCAGCGCCTTCAGCAGATTTCCAGAACGGTAAGCCACGAGCGATTCGGCAATAGTGCGGGTCGTTTCAGCGTCCAGCGCCAGTTCGTCAACGTCCACGACCGCCGGGTAGTAAAGATTCCATTGCACGGCGCGGCGCAATTCAATGACGGCGGTGCGTTCCGGCGCTTTGCCGGGCTGCGCAATGGCGGCGGCCCTGCCTTGGAGGAGAACCTTCCCTTGCGAGTTGGCGAAGTCCACCTCGCCGTCCATCAGATCAATCGTCGTGACACCGTTTAGAGCGACCATCATTCCGAAATCCGTGCCCAGCACGGTGGCGTCGACGGCGGGTGTTCGGACCAGAAATCGTCCGGGCCGGTAGCGATGCAGGAAGTAAAGGCGACCACGGTTCAGCCGGATGTTGAACTGGTCGCCGTCGCCGGGGAGAAATTCCGCTTCAGTGTCCGAACCGCCGCGAACGACCGTCTCCGAGCCCAGCAGCAGGGTGAAGCGGCTGTTTAGTTTCGAGCGGATGATGGCGGTCGCCGGCAGCTTCATGCCTGCTGTGAGCGGGGACGAGAGTTGCGTTCCTGGCGCAAGCATTTCGGCTTCGCCTTCGATGCCCGCGATGACGATGGATTGCGTTTCGGATTGGGCCGGGGAAACGGCGGTTGTGGCAAAGGAGAGCAGGCACACAGCCGGCAGAAGTCGCAACCGTTTCATGGCGTCGGGTCTCCTGAACACGGCGGAATGGAAGTTGGCTTCATTGGAAATGTCCAGCGTCAAACGGCGCGTCGGTGGTCTGACGGGCCGGCAACGTCCTGTCTTCAAAGTGAAACGTTGCATCGCGGTCCTTCACCAAACATGGCCGGCTCGTATTTTCAGACCTTTCAGGATCGAATATCACCGTAGGTTCGCCGTCGAAGATTTCGCCTTGTTCTTTAAGGAAATGTTGCCAGATTTTCAACGCCAACTTATGAAAACCGCTTCCATTCGAACCCTGATGGGCGCGCTGGTGTGTTCGGCGCTTTCCGTTACGCAAATTGTTTCCTCCCACGCGGCAGAAATGCTGCCCGCCGAAGTGTCCGAACTCGTTCGCGATCTGGGCGAGTGGCGCAAGGTTTCCGAGGGGATGATGGAGGAAACCCGCCGCGTTGTCGCAACGAACGAATCCCTGTTGACCGGCATTAATGTCCAATACATCGAGGCGAGCGCTGCGGCGAATTCGTTGATTGAGCAGCTTCAGCTTGAACTGGCGGCCAGAACGCCGCTGGAGGCGAAACGTTATGCGGCCACTGTGGATCGAACCACGCAAAAATGTCGCGCATTGACCAATGAATGTTACCGAATCATCGGCTCCGTTCCCAAAACCCGCGCTGCGGCGTCCAGTTCCACCGGCAGCGATTCATCCCAGATTGCCGCCAAAGCCCTGGATTATGCGGCCAAGTCGGTGGGCATCGCCGACAGCCTCATGAACTCACTGGCGAAGAACAGAAAATCGTTCCGCGACCTGGACGCACAGCAACGGATTGAAGTCCGCAATCTGCTCGAAGAACGGAAATGGAAATCGCTCGAGGTCGTCAAAGGCTGGCAGCAGCCGGCTGCACCGTCACCGGAAGCCGCAGGCGGTGGCAGAAAACAAACCAACAGACCACCCGCGTCCGTCCCCAGCTACGAATGATGCAATGCAAATTCATCGCCCCCAATTCATCGCGCTGGTTTCGCTCGTGATGATTTTCATCATTTCGGGATGCGCCACGTCGCCCAAGGTCACCCCCGAAATGTCCGAGCAGATCCGGCAGATGGCCGAAATGCGGGACACCTGCACCCAATACGCCGCGTGGGTGGCAAGGGATTATCCTTCCACAGCGCCTGAATACAAAAAGGCGCAACAGCTTTACATCGAGGCCAGCGCGTCGGCGAACAGTTACATCGAGGCGCTCCAGTTCACGGTGTTGTCCGGCGGCAGCTTTTCATCGGAAAAGAACGAAACCGCCGCGCAACGGGTGCATGACAGTGGCAAGGCGTTCTTGGATTACGCGCGGGAGGCCGTGGGTGTGCCCAAAACACGCTTCCTTCCGTTGGTCATCCCGTTGGCGGGCAGTCTGGTGGACTTGGGGAACAAGGTCAGCAGTTCGGTCAAATCCGCCAACCAGCAGCAACGCGAACTCATCGCAAAATCCATCGGCGACAAGAAATGGAAGCCGTTCAACGAACTGACGCGTCCGTAACCTTCCTGTAATATCTTGACCTTGAATTGCCGAAACGGTTTACTGTGCGGCGTTAGGCACATTCATGCTAGCGCAACTTAAAAGCTTGTTTTCCAACGACATTGGGATAGACCTTGGCACGGCCAATTCCCTAGTGTACGTCCGGGATCAGGGCATTGTTCTGCGCGAACCGTCCGTAGTGGCAATTCAGGCGGGCACAACCGTTGTGCTGGCCGTCGATGAGGAAGCCAAACGCATGCTGGGTCGCACGCCCGGCAACATCGTGGCCATCAGGCCAATGAAAGACGGCGTCATCGCCGACTTCGAAATCACCGAGGCCATGCTCCGCCACTTCATTCAAAAGGTCCACAACCGCAAACTCATCGCCCCACGTGTCGTGGTGGCGGTGCCTTCGGGCATCACGGAAGTTGAGAAGCGAGCGGTCAAGGACTCGGCCACACACGCGGGCGCAAGGGAAGTTTATCTCATTGAACAACCGATGGCTTCGGCCATCGGAGTCGGGTTGCCGGTGCATGAGCCGGCGGGCAACATGATCGTGGACATCGGCGGCGGGACTTGCGAAATCGCAATCATCTCCCTCGCCGGCATCGTCTTCAGCCGCAGCCTGAGGGTGGGCGGGGACGAATTTGACGAAACGATCGTCGCCCACATGAAGCGTGCCTATAACTTGATGATAGGTGAACGCACGGCGGAAGAGATCAAGATACGCATAGGCTCTGCCTTTCCGCTGGAGCAGGAATTAACCATGGATGTGAAGGGACGCGACCTCAGTTCCGGTCTGCCGAAAACGCTGACCATTCGTTCGGAGGAGATTCGCGAAGCCCTGCAGGAACCGCTTTCAAGCATACTGGAATCCATCCGATTGACGCTCGAACGCTGCCCGCCCGAACTGGCCGCTGATCTCGTGGATCGCGGCATTGTCATGGCCGGCGGCGGCGCGCTGTTGCGCGGCATAGATCGGATGGTTGCAGAAGAAACCGGTCTGCCGGTCCACGTCGCCGACGATCCGTTGAGCGCCGTTGCCGAAGGCACAGGACGCGTGTTGCAGGAAATCGAATTCCTGAAACGCGTCGCCACCAACACCAAATAATTCCCGCCCCTCGCCGTTCCCGCACCGCGGGCAGCGGCCCTCGCGTTCGCCGCAACGAACCGGACATCCGGTCGTAAGCACAGATGTTTAAACGTCCGCATTACATCGCGGCGGCCCTTGTGGTTCTGGCGGCATTGCTGTTGTTGAACCTTCCCGGCCGCGCATCGGCGCGCCTCAAACTCGCCGTCAGCGGCCTCTTCCTGCCGCTGTTCGGTATCACCGGAGCCGCCCAACAGACTGCCGACAAGGCCGCCAACGCGCTCATCCCGCGTTCCGAACTTGCGCGCCAGAACGAACAGCTCCTGCGCGAAGTCCAGCAACTGCGCGCCCAAGCCGTCCAATCCGAACAAACCGCAATCGAGAACGAACGCCTCCGCCGGCTCGTCGGCTGGCAACAGAAAGCCCCTTGGAATCTCAAACTTGCCAACGTCGTCCTCCGCGACCCCGCCAACTGGTGGCGCACCATCCAGATTGACCTCGGTGCGCGGGACGGCATCCGCGAAAATCTCCCCGTGCTGACGATGGACGGGCTGGTGGGCCGCGTTTCCTCCGTCAGCCACACGCGTTCGCAGGTCGTTTTGTTGGGCGACCCGAACTGTCGCGTGTCCGCTCTGGTTCAGAACGCGGCGGGCGCCACCGGCATCATTGCGGCGGGCGGATTGTTCGACGGCTCGTTCATCGAACTGAGCCACCTCTCGCGCCACGCGGAATTCAAACCCGGCCAGAACGTCGTCACCAGCGGATTGGGCGGTGTTTTTCCCAAAGGCATTCCCGTCGGCAAAATCGTGGACACACGGCAGGGTGGTTACGGCCTTTACGTCGAAGCGCAGGTCAAACTCGCGGCCAATCTCGGCGCGCTGGAGGAAGTGTGGGTGATGCTGCCATGAACATTTCCAAACATTCAAAGCTCAACATTCAACATTCAACGCCCAAGCGATGTGAGGCGGCCGCTGCCCTGGTTGGGCGTTGGATGTTGAAAGTTGAATGTTCAAGGTTCTCCACAGGAAAAGAATGAGAGCTTTTCACGCCATCATTGTTCTGCTCGTGGCATTCCTTGCCGTTTTTTGCGAAGCGGCAATGCCGGGGGTGCGCCGCGTGATCGGCACGCAGTTGGACGTGCTGCCGCCGTTGATGGTCTATGCGGCCCTGGCCACAAGCCTCAACGTCGTGGCGCTGGTGGCCGTTTGCGGCGGTTTGTGGTTCGACTCGTTGTCCGCCAATCCGCTGGGAGTGAGCGTCCTGCCATTGTTCATCGTCGGATTTCTTATCGCGTTGAGGCGCGACCTTATTTTGCGTGACCAGCCGTTCGCCCAGTTCGTGCTGGGGTTCGCGGCGAGCGCCGTTGCGCCCGCGCTGACGTTGTTGCTGCTGCTCACCACCGGCAACACCCCCATGCTGGGCTGGGGTTTGCTCTGGCACTGGCTGGTGATGAGCCTCGGCGGCGGCATCGCCACGCCAGTGTTGTTCGCGTTCTTTGGCTGGATCAACAAAGTGTTCGGCTACCAGCCCGTCGTGGAGACCAGTTTCAGGCCGGACAGGGAAATCAGACGAAGCAGACGATAAGCCGCATGTTCCTTCTCGACACATTCAAACGCAACGACCCGCACCTGCGCCTCATCGCGCTGGCCGTGCTGGCGGGCCTAGGCGTGTTGCTGTCGGGATTGTGGTGGGTGCAAATGGTCCGGTCACACGCGTATCAAACCCATCTCGAATCCCAGTCGTTGCGCACGGTGCGAGTGCCCGCGGTGCGCGGACGCATTCTCGACCGCAACGGCCTGGTGCTGGCCGAAAACCGGCCCGCCTACAACATCAGTCTGTATCTCGAAGATTTGCGGTCGTCGTTCGACGACGTTTTCGATGAAACGCAACGCGCGTTGCGCTCCGACCGCCAGCGCATGATCGAAGCCGAACAGGCCAGGCTGGGTCGCGAACTCACAAAACAGGAACGCCGCTCATTCGCCGTCACGGCGGCGGACAGGGAACAAATCCGCCAGTACGCCCGCTACACCGTGGCCAGCAACGTGATTTATCGAGTGGGCGAAGGACTGGGCCAGCCGCTGCCGGTGGACCCCGCGCAGTTCAAACGCCATCACCACAGCCGCCGCGCGTTGCCGTATCCGGTGTTGAACAATCTCGAGCCCGCGCAGATCGCCAGATTCGAGGAACAACTCGCGGGCGAGGTTGGCGCAGACCTCGAGATTCAATCCTACCGCCATTACCCGAACCAGACGACGGCGGCGCATGCGCTGGGCTACTTGAAACGCAACAACGACTCCGCACCCGGCGAGGAATCGTTCTACGATTATCGTCTGCCGGACTTTGCCGGTGTCGTCGGTGTGGAGGGTTACTTTGACCAGGACCTGCGCGGCCGGGCGGGAATGAAATCCGTTCTCGTCAACAATCTCGGCTATCGGCAGGGCGAAAGTTTCTGGAGCGAACCTCAACCCGGTCAGGACGTGCGGTTGACGATTGATTTGCGTTTGCAGAAGGCCGCCGAGCAGGCTCTCGCGCGCCGCGTTGTGCCGCCAAAAAACGCCGGAGCAGTCGTCATAATGGACGTTCACTCCGGCGACATCCTCGCGATGGTTTCTTCGCCCGCGTTCGACCCGAATGATTTCGCGCAGGGCATCACGCCTGAAAGGTACCGTCAGGTGCAGGAACTGACCGCCGAGAAAAATCGCGCCACGCAGGAGAACTACGCGCCCGGTTCGATCTTCAAGGCCATCGTCGGACTGGCGTGTCTCGAAGCCGGAATGAATCCCGGACATGAGATCTACAATCCAGGCCACATCCGGCTGGGCCGTCGCTACATCAACGACACCGCTCCGGCTGGCGACTACAACTTTCGTCGGGCGCTGAAACTTTCCAGCAACACTTACTTCATCACTAACGGGCTTCGCTACGCGGGCATCCAGAACATCATCAAACTCAGCCAACGCTTTCATCTCGGCGAACGTCATGGCATCCCGACGTGGCAGGAAACGCCGGGCCATCTGCCGAGCCTCAAACGTGTGAACTCCGGGTGGACGGACGGCGACACGGCCAACATTTGCATCGGCCAGGGCGAGATCGCCGTGACTCCGTTGCAAATGGCGGTGATGACTGCGGCGCTTGCCAACGGCGGAAACGTCCTCTGGCCGCGACTGGTGGATCGCATCGAATCTCAAAACGCCCTGCCCGGTGATGAACCGACCATTTTTCAAAGCGGACGCATCCGAAACCAGTTGGGCGTCAATCCGCGCAATCTCAGGATTCTGCACGAGGCGATGCTTGCGGACACGGAAGACCCGGATGGAACGGGTCGCAACGCCACAGTTCCGGGTTTGAAAATTTGCGGCAAGACCGGCACGGCGCAGGTGACGGATGTTCAGAACCGCGTGGTCGGTCACACGACGTGGTTCGTTGCGTTCGCGCCGTACGAAAAACCGAAATACGCCGTGGTGGTGATGATCGAGGGCGGCAGTTCCGGCGGCGGCACCTGCGCGCCCGTCGCGCGCGACATTTTCACCGCCATTCAGAAACTCAACAGTGCTGCGGACGAACAAAAACTGGCCAAAGCGGAATGAAAACAACCAAACAGAACGGAGTGTTGGAGCATTGGAGCGATGAAGTGGTGTTCGCCACCACTCCATCACTCCATCACTCCATCACTCCACTGCTCCGATTCTCCATTACCTGACATGTTCGAATCCACCCTCAACGAGAAACATCCGCTGCTGGAAAAACTCCAGTTGGCGGCTGTCGCCGGTTTGATGGTGTTGGGAACGATGTTTGTCTTCAGCGCCACGATGACCAACGAGACAGCGGCGTCGCTGCCGTTGTTCAAGCAGTTCTGGTTTCGACAGGTCGTGTGGTATGCGGCGGGCATTTGCGGCGCTGTCATCGTCTGTCTGGTGGATTACCGGACGATGTCGCGGTGGTCTTATGTGATCTACTGGGCGGCGATGATCTCGCTGGTGGCAGTGCTGTTCTTCGGAACGGTACGTGGCGGAGCGCGGCGCTGGTTCGACCTCGGATTCTTCAGCCTGCAACCGTCGGAATTCGCCAAACTGGCGTTCGTTCTGGCGATGGCTCATTTCCTCAGCCGGCCCGCGGACGAATTGCGCACACCCGCCATTTTCTGGAAAGCCATCGGTCTGATGGCGCTTCCATTCATGTTGATCATGAAGGAGCCGGACCTCGGTTCGGCGCTGGTGTTCGTTCCCGCCGGATTTGCGATGATGCTCGTGGCGGGCGTTCCGAGAAAATACCTCTATCGTCTGCTGGGCATCGTCGGGTTGCTGGGCGCGTTGATCCTTGTGGACGTGCTGTTCGCTCCACCGCAATGGCAGATCAAGCTGGAGG
Source organism: Verrucomicrobiota bacterium (assembly GCA_035327385.1). Lineage (GTDB taxonomy): Bacteria > Verrucomicrobiota > Verrucomicrobiia > Limisphaerales > JADLHS01 > DAOLDN01. The sequence continues at coordinate 15,449 of DAOLDN010000017.1, forward strand.
AATACCAGCGGCAACGGCTGCTGGTTTATTTCGGAAAAGACTTCGCGCCGCCCAACGCCACTCCCGCCGAGAAGGAACGCGCTCGGCGTTTGCAGCAGGAAAAATCGTATCAAGGCAGGCAGGCGCTCATCTCCGTCGGCACCGGCGGTTTCATCGGCAAGGGCTGGCGGCAGGGCAATCAGACGGCGCTCGGCTTCCTGCCGCCGGGCGCGTCGCACACGGATTTCATCTTCTCCGTCATCGCGGAGGAAAAAGGTTTTGTCGGCAGCGTGATCGTCATTGCGCTGTACGCGGCGGTATTCTTCACAGGATTGAAGATCGCCGGCCAGGCACGCGACCGCTTGGGCAAAGTGCTGGCTGCGGGAGTTGTCACGCTCCTGTTCAGCCACGTATTCATCAACATCGGCATGAACATCCGAATCATGCCAGTCACGGGCATCCCACTGCCGCTGCTCTCATACGGCGGGTCTTCAGTGATCGGCTCGTTGGTCGCCATCGGATTGCTCCAAAACGTGTACATCCATCGAAAGGGTTATTAACATGAGTCAACGCAACTTCTCCAGACGCCGTCGCGGAATGCGGTTCCGACCCGCCGGAGGTCTGGCCCAAAACCAGAAAAAACCAGACCGCGACGCCATCGAGGCGCGCGCCGACGCCGTCGGCGAAATCGTCGGAGGACAGGAACGTCTCTTCGAACGACGTCATCAGAACGAAATCGAACGTGCCGAAAACATCGCCGCCGGCCTGCCGCCGGAGGGCAGAACGCAGGAGCCAACGCCAAAAACCGCCGAACCTCACGAACACAAACAGCCCAGGCCTGCACCGCCGCCTGCGGTCGAGGATAAACCGTTTGAACCGGTCCGCGTGGCTGAACCACCCAGAAGCCTCGTCGAAAAAATAACCGACGTTGCCACCAACCTCGTGAAAAAAGTCCAACGCCTCATACGGCCTGAGAAAAAGATTCACAAGGAAGTCGTCATCAACGCCGAGACGCTCGAAACGCGAGTCGGCGTACTCGAAGACGGCAAGCTCGAGGAATTCAACATCGAACGCACCACCGAGGAACGCCTCGTCGGCAGCATCTTCAAGGGCAAGGTGCGCAACCTCGAAGACGGATTGAAGGCCGCCTTCGTGGACATCGGTTTCGAGAAAAACGCGTTTCTACACTACTGGGACATCGTTCCCAACCAGTTCGACAGCGGCGTGGAAATCGTCGAACGCGGAGGCAAACAACGCCGTGACAAACCGAAAATCACACAGAAGGACATCCCGCGCCTCTATCCGCCCGGAAGTGACATCATCGTGCAGGTCACTAAAGGACCGATCGGCACCAAGGGCCCGCGCATCACGACGAACCTCGTGCTGCCCGGACGTTATCTGGTGTTGTTGCCCAATTCCGACCAGTCCGGAATCTCGCGCAAGATCGAGAACCAGCAGGAACGCCAGCGATTGAAGAAAATTCTCCGCGAACTGGCCATTCCCGACGGCATGGGCGTCATCATGCGCACCGCCGGCGAAGGTCAGCAGAAGCGTTACTTCGTCCGCGACCTCGCCCTGTTGATCGAGGAATGGCGCGGAGTCCAGGACAAGATCAAGAGCCAGCCCATGGCCACGTGCGTGTTCCAGGAACCGGACTTGATCGAGCGCACCGTCCGCGACTTCCTCACCGAAGACGTGGAACGCATCGTCGTGGACAGCCAGAAGGCCTACGAACGCATGCGGGACATGGTTTCAAAAATCTCGAAACGTTCCGCCAGCAAGGTCAAGGTCTATGCCGAGGCCCAGCCCATCTTCGACCGCTTCGGCATTTCCAAACAATTGGAAAACGCCTTCTCGCGCCAGGTGCATCTCAAGAGCGGCGGCTACATCGTCGTGGACGAAACCGAGGCGCTTGTGGCCATTCACGTC
>DAOLDN010000018.1:0-16445 GCA_035327385.1 Verrucomicrobiota bacterium
GACGCTGAGAACGCGGAGAGACGCAAAGAGATTCTTTGTTTTGAACGGATCACCGAACGGTGCGTTTTCGGCAACCTTTATTCCTCCGCGTTTCTCTGCGGACTTCGCGCCTCCGCGTTGATCCCCTCCGGCTTCAACAGCATTTGTTCGGGTAAGATTGCCCTGTGCGCTCACTGGCGCGCTCGCGCCGTCCTCTTGTCATTCCCGTGCATCGGCGTATCCTCGGCGGTGTGAAACGGAATCTGGCTTTGCCACTGGCATTGATGTTCGTGTTCGCGCTGTCGCGGATACCGGGCATGCTGCCGCAGAACTTCAGCGCCGTGTACGCGCTGGTGTTTTGCGCCGGCGTTTATTTCGTCGGTCGCATGTCGTGGTGGTTGCCGCTGGCGACGTTGTTGGTCACGGACATTGGACTGAATTTCTATTATCAGAGCCTGGGATTCGATGTCTGGACACCGCGCAAGATCATTTACCTGGTCTGCAATTACGGCGCGTACATCGTATTGATCTGGCTGGGGCGTCGGTTCAAACCGCAGTCGTCGTTCGTGTCGCTGCTCGGCGGCGGCATTCTCGGCGCGCTGCTCTTTTACATCATCACCAACACGGCTTCGTGGTTCTTCAATCCGTTCGGAAACCCCGAATACACCAAGGATTTCGCCGGCTGGCTCATCGCGCTCATCAAGGGAACTGGCGGCTGGCCGGAGACGTGGCAGTTCTTCCGCAACACACTCCTCAGCGGCGGCCTGTTCACCGCGCTGTTCGTCGCCGCAATGAAACTCACCGCTCCCGCGGAATCTCCCGCCGACAAGGCGGCCGGCGTGCGCGATCCAGAACCGGAATCAGAACCCGAAGCTGAAGAAGCCAAGGCGTGAATGACGAATGATCAATGACGAATGGCGGAAAAGCGGGAACGTTCAACGCTCAACATTCAACATCCAGCCTCCAGAACCCAACCCCGACCTCTCCGATGGAGGGGAACGGCGATTAGATCTCACGCAACACGCAACTCCTTCCCCATGAAAATCGGCGTCATTTCCGACACACACGATTTCCTCGATCCGAAAGTCCTCAACCTCCTCCGGGGCGTTGACCACATCCTGCACGCCGGCGACATCGGCATGCCGTGGTTGTTGATGGAATTGGAAACCGTCGCGCCCGTGACGGCGGTCGCCGGAAACACCGACGATGCGCATTGCCGTTTCAAGCAGACACAGTGCATCGAACTTGGTGGCAGGAAGTTTCTCATCCATCACATCGTCAACCCGCGGGCGTTGGACGACAATCTCAAGAAACGCATCACCAAGGAACAACCGCACGTCGTCGTGTTCGGCCACACGCACAAGGCGTTCTGCGAAACAATCGGAGGCGTGCTCTATTTCAATCCCGGTTACGCGGGCCGGCCCAAGTTCAACACGGACCGTTGTGTCGCCATCCTCGATTGCGATCAGGATGGCGTCCGTCACGAGTTTCTGCCGCTATGACGGCAATGACTTCGAGGACATCAACTGGCGGAAACCGAAATCCGGCCCGTCGCACTCTGGCAGGGATCACTACTTTCCATCGCCGGCAGTTGTAGTTTCGCACCCCGGGGTTCGTTTTTCGTTCGGATTTCGGGATTCGGACTTCGGAATTCAGCTTCAATTCCTCAACTCCGGCGGTGTGGGCGAGAAGAACTTGTAGGTGATGCCGTCAGAAGTGGACACGCCCGTGTGGACTGTGAAATGAAAGTATTTGGAAACCTTCTCAAACTCGGGGAGCAGCGAGTAATCCACCCACGCCTTGATGTTCTTCTGCGGGCCGACAAACGGCACCGACCCCGCCAGCAATTCCAGATTATCCTCTTTCTTGCCGGTGGTTCCGGCGTCGGCCTTTAATGTTTCAAACGCGATGCGCATGCTCTCGGCCTCGTTCTCGTAATTGAACAATCCCGTGGCCTGGCCTCCGATCTTTTCCGCCGCGTCACCAAGGCCGGACTTTTCGCGTAACGGTTTGGGCGGCGTCTCGGCACTGCGAAGGAATTCCTCCAGTGTCGCCGCGTCCGTACCGATGGCCACATAACCGCCACTGGCCGAATATTGGATGCTCTTGCCCGCAAGGGCGGGCATGCCGACCACGCCGCCGGACATGTTGACGGTGTAAATCTTCTTGCCGATGAACTCCCGTTCCTGGGGAGCGGCTCTCGGCGAAATGATGGCCAGCAACGCCTTCAACGACGCGGCAACCTTCTCCGCGTTCGGTGATCCGATCAACACCAGCGACGGCGGAGACGCCAGTTCGGCGGCGGACGTTCCACGCGGAGGTTTGGAGTATGTGATGATGTCGTCGCCAAGATTGCCGAAGATGTTCTTGCGAATGTCAAAACTGTCGTCCCCGTCCTGGCGTCCCACCTCGTTGCCGGTGGAGATGAGGAAATTCACCACGTTCGCCGCTTGCGGCGAAATTTCGGCGAGCATTTTTTCGATCGTCGCCAGCGCCTTTTGATTGTCCAGACGCCATCGCTGGAATTTCACAACGTCCGCCGGAACGAACGCCGGAGGACTGGAATCTTTTTTCTCCGAGTCCAGCAGTTTCATGATGCCGGTGCGGGACGATTCCGGCGCTCCGATGTAAACGTCCAGCGTCGAACCTTCCGCCGAACTGCGCCACGCGGCCGCCAGTGTTCGGAGACCGCCGAGGCCCAAAGCGTTGATTATTTTGGCGGGACTGAATTGCGGCAACGGACTGGGCGCTTCGGGGTTCGGCTCATCCGGCGGGAGCGACGCCAACACGTCAACGAATCGTTTTGCGTTGAACCACGCGATGACCGGCGCGCCGCGAAACACCCTGTTACGGTCGCCGTCAAACGAAGCCTCATCCGCCAGCGGCGACACTGTGCCCCCGGTCAATCGCGCCATGACTTTCTCGATGCCCGATGCCGAACTGCCCACGATCAACAATGATTCGTGCTGGCCGATGAGCAATTCGTCGCCGCCTGCCCCAGGCTGTTCATTCTCCCTGCCCAGTTCCTGAATCGGCTCGTGTTTGGGCAGGATGTTGCGCAACGCACCCGGCACGTTGTTACTGGAAACGGCGATGGCCCAGAATTCCACGCCGCGGATGGTCTCGGTCTTGATGGTCTTGCCGGAATCCGCCCACTTCTTGCGGAGTTCGGAGAGATTGGTTTTGAGCTGGTCAGCCTTGTCGCGTGAGTCCACCAGCAGCAGCGCGGCGGGTTCGGAATCGTCCTTTTCACCCTTCCAACCGTTCTGCGTGATGGCCAACGTCACCTGACCCCGCAATAACGACGTGTACTCGCCCAGTTTCACGCCGAGGTCGCGCTCCAAGGGGCCGAGCACGTTTTCATTCCACTTGGCGACGAATTTGTCCCGCATGGGTTTCATGGCCGGATCGGCCAGAAGTTTCCCGGCGGGAGAATCATTCCAAGCGGTCTTCAATTGATTCGCGTCCGCCGCCGATATGACCAGCAGTGTGTCGGAGGGAAGCAACTGTTCGACCGGCGGCACGGCAGCGGTAGAAATCAACGGGAACGCCGCCGCAAACAACAGGGCTGCAAATTTGAGTCGCAATGTATTTTTCATGGTCAATAGCTGCGGGTTACGGAGGACAAACGCGGTGGGATCGGAAAAGTTGCGGAAACTGCGCGCGTTCGATGTCGTTCGATTCATTCTTCCACGTTTTGCGCGGCCCGTGTGCGACTGGGAGGCTCCAGGTAACGGTGCGGCGTGTTCGGATTGTTGGCGGAATAGGAGTAGGCGTCGCGATTGTCCAGGAAGTGACGGACGGTCACCGACGGGATCGCAAAACCCAAACCTTCACCGGAAGTGATTTTCATGCTGGTCACGCCCACCACTTCGCCGCCCATGTTGAAGAGCGGTCCGCCGGAATTGCCGGGATTGATCTGGGCGGTGGTCTGCAGATACAACGCGCCGGACAGTTGCCGCGTCTTGGTGCTGAGAATGCCCTCCGTCACCGTGCGTTCCAGACCGAGCGGACTGCCGATGGCGAACACACGGTCGCCCACCGGCACATCATCCGAGTTGCCGATGAGAACGTATTTGAACCTGGGCGCGTCCTTGTCCTCGATTTGCAGCAGCGCGAGGTCGGCGAACTTGTTCAGCGCCACGATACGCACGTTCTTGTAAGTCGTGCGTTCCAGTTGACCGTCTTTCAGGTGATAGACCTCCACGTAAATCTGCGTCTCGCCCTCGATGACGTGGAAGTTGGTGATCAGAAAACCTTCCTCGTTGAGGATGAATCCCGAACCCAGTCCTCCAGGTGTGCGCACCTGCACAACGGCTTCGCCCAGTTCCCGGACCAGATCACGGACATCCTTGGTGGCGGGCGGACGTTTTGCGACGTGATACATGCCGCCCCGGGTGTCGGCCACGGGCGGCGCGACACTCGCCTGCGATTCCTTCGGGGCGGGTCTGCCGAATGACGGCGGCGCTTTTGTGGTCCGCGCGGACGTTTCGTCGTCCTTGGTAAGGTTCGCGATGGAACTGCGGGGCACAACCAGCACGGTGTAACCGACGTCCACGGCGACCGAATCGCGTTTCTCGGCGAGAATCTTTCCGGTGATGGTGGCGTTGTCCTTGAGTTGGATCGTGTCGGCCATCGCGGCAATACAGCCGCCCGCCAGAACCAGCGCGCAAATCCTGCTTTTCAACATGGTGTGACCATAACGGAGCATCCAACCTTTGACAAGCAACCTGCCGAAAGATTCATTCGTCATCGGTCAATTGTCATTGGCCATTTCGCCCGCCCCGGTCACGGAAACTTCGGCTTGTCCGTGTGCGGCTCCAGCCGGGCGATTGCCGCCATGATGTCATCAGCCACCTGCTGGTAAATCGCCTTGAGCCGCGCCTTGGAACAATTCTTCGCCTCCGCGCGCAGTGCTTCAAAACGCATCGGCTCGCCATATTTCACGGCGATGCGGTGCGGACGCGGAATTTTCATGTGCCGCCCGTAAGCCTCGAACGTCCCGAACACCCGCACCGGCACCACGGGCGCGTCCGATTTGATCACGGTCAATCCAATGCCCGACCGCGCCGGCTGCAATGTTCCGTCCTTCGTGCGCGTTCCCTCCGGAAACAAGATGATTCCGCCGCCGTCGTGCAGGCGGTCGAGGATCGCCTTCAATCCCGCCGCGCCTCCGCCGTCGCGGTCCACCGGAACGGCGCTCCACGAACGCAGCAGCGCCCCAATCCCGGGGAAACGAAAGAGACTCTCCCGCGCGAGATAATTGATGCCGCGATTCAATCCCGAACCCACCAACGGCGGATCAATGAAACTGGCGTGATTGCTCGCAAGGATGACTGGACCTGTGGCCGGAACGCGCTCCGGATTGTAATAACGCGCCCGGAACGCCAGCTTGTAGATCGTGCGAAATGCGCACCAGCCGCAGTAGTAGGAGAAGTTCATCGCACCAAAGCGAGGGCCGGAGGTGAAGCTCCAAATTCCAAGCTCCAAGCTCCAGAGAAATTCCAAGCGCCAAACATCAATCGCCGCACCGGAGCGCGACCGGCCCCCGGTCGCAGCGCGCCGGAAACTGGAGGCCGGTCTGAATCAATAAAACCACCCATGCGCAATCCACCCGCTGCGGACGGGGACCGTCCGCGCTCCAATAATCCGCGAACAGTTTCCTGCCACCGCTCCAACCAATCTTTGGAACTTGAGATTTGGAGCTTCCCTGGAGGCTTGCTCGCGATATATCGGAGTTGGAGCTTGGAATTTGGAGCTTTCACCGCGTTCATTTCGCATCCGCCGCAAACCGTTGCTTGAGGTCCGCAATGATCATCCCGCTCGTCTGTTCGCTCGTCATGTTGGAGTTGTTGATGACGCGCGCGCCCAGCGCGATCATCAAGGGCGCGGCGGCGCGCTGGCTGTCGTGACGGTCGCGGGCGGCGAGATTTTCATTCACGCCCTCCGCCACTCGGCGCTTCGTGCGTTCCTCGATGTGCGCGTCGAGATAATACTTGTAGTCCGTCTCCGGAAAAACATTCGTCCCGATGTCGCGGCCTTCCATCACAAGATTTCCGAACTGGATGCAGTCGCGCTGCGTTTTCTTCATCCAATCGCGGACCTTCGGCACAGCAGCGACCATTGAAACCGCCACACTGACTTCCGCCGTGCGGATTTCCTTTTCAGGAAAATAACTGTCCACTGTCAACCGCACCTTGCCGTCCACACATTCGAGTTGCGTCTTCCATTTGCGGCACGCGTTGGCGACGGCGCGCGGGTCGTGAAAGTCAACGTTGTGCTTGAGACAATACCACGCCAGCGTGCGATACATCGCGCCGGTGTCCACATACACAAACCCCAGCGCCTTGGCCACCAACTTGGCATTGGTGCTCTTGCCGCTGGCGCTCGTGCCGTCAATGGCGATGACGATTGGGTGTTTCAATTCAAACCTTTCGAGAATCCCGACACGGAAGATAAAGCTCCAACATCCAAGTTCCAAGCACCAGAGAAGTTCCAAATTTCAAGCTCCAAACCAGTGCCGTGGGGCGAACTTGAAGTTTGGATGTTGGCGTTTCTCTGGTGCTTGGAGGTTGGTGATTGGTGCTTCATCCATCAATCTGCAAACAAATCTTCACCTTCCAGTTTCCGCGTCCGTTTGCCGTCCCGGACTTCCCAAATCTCCGCCCCCAATCCATGCGGCGGTGCTGCGGCCATTTTCTGGAAAAAATTGGGGAACGTCTTCTTCACACACGAAGGATTTTTGAGTTTTATGCCCGGCACTTTCAATCCCAGAATTGCGAAACACATCGCCATTCGATGATCGTTGTAGGTCTCAATCTCCGCGCCGTGCAGTTTTGACGGATAAACCGTGAGCGTATCGCCTTCCTCAATCACTTTCGCGCCGCACTTGGTCAACTCCGTGCGCAGTGCGACAACACGCTCGCACTCTTGGACGCGCAGACGCCCAAGGTCGGTAAAGCGAACTGGCGCTTCAGTGAACGGCGAAAGAACAATTGCCGTCATGATGCTGTCCCCCAAATCATCGCTACGAGACACCATCTCCTGAATCCGGGATTGGGGAGGGTAAGGCAGTAGCGTGGGAAACCTTTGGTCAATTTGCCAGTTCGAAACCGGCCAGTGACGAAACATCAACGACGGCAGTTGGCGGTCGTCCGTCAATCGCGCCATAAAATCAGTTTCAAATCGCCTGATACCCGTGGATGAGTCATCATTCTCTTGCTGCGCCAGCAACAACAAAAATCCTGCGCCCCAGAAGTAACTGCCACTCGACGCATCCGGTTCAATCTGAAACTTCCCACCACCCCACGGAAACACTTCCACCAACTTTTCCGTCATCGTGACATACGGCGCTTCCTCGGCATCGTCACCTGCGACATTCACTTCCCATCCGCCGTGCCTCGCACACAGCAATAGCGCCGACGCAAACTGCGAACTTTCCGCGATGCTCACGGTGCAGGAACGGAGCGCGGCTGTGCGCGAAGCGTCAGCCGCAGCAGTTCCCAAACGCTGCGGCTGGTCTGCGACACAGCCGCGCTCCGCACAAAAAATCGTCGCCGGCAATTTGTCATTCGCCGAGTCCACGCGATAACCCAGTTCCCGCAACGCTTTGAACAGTGCCGCCTGCGGACGCTCGTGCATTCTCGGCACGCCGCTGAGGCGATACACACCATTGCCCAAACAAACCATTGCAGCCAGAAACCGCGCCGCAGTCCCAGCGTTGCCCACAAACAATTCCAGCGGCTTTTCCGCCGTGCCGGCATTGGGGATGCGTCCGCCCTGCCCTTTGACCGTGATGATGCGATTGCAGAATTCGTCCGGGTCCTGCTCCACTTTGATTTCGAATCCCAGTTTTTGCAGCGCCTCGGTCATCACCTGTGTGTCCTCGCTCCACAACGCGCCGCGCAACGTCACCTCGCCATCCGCCAGAGCCGCGAGGATGAGAGCGCGATTGGTGATGCTCTTCGAACCGGGCACGGTGATTTCCGCGCGCACGGGCTTGTCCAGCGGGATGATTTCGATGAGATCGGGCAGTGGCATCAAAGCTCCAAATTCCAAGCTCCAACTCCGATAAATCGCGAGCGAGCCTCCAGAGAAACTTCAAACATCAAGCTCCAACAAGAACTCAGTCCACGCTCCAATCCGAACCCCGCCGAACAACGATTTTGGATGTTGGTCATTGGTGCTTCTCTGGATGTTGGAGCTTGGAATTTGGAGCTTTCATTCCGGCGACGGCGACGCACAGCACGCGCACCAGTCGTCGCGCCTTTGCCTGGCGGTTTCAAAGAATCGGGAAATGTCCGCGGCGTCGCCCCGGCGCAGCATCGCCTGAACGCGCTGGAGTTCGCGGACGAATTCATCCAGCGACGCGCGCAATTCCTTGCGGTTCGCCAGAGCGATGTCCCGCCACATCTCCGGCGAACCGGAAGCGATGCGTGTCGTGTCGCGAAATCCGTTCGCGCACAGCGCGGCCTGAGCCTTCGGCTTGCGCGGATTCAACACTGTGGACGCCAAAGCCGCCGCCACGACGTGCGGCAAATGGCTCGCCTGGCCGACCAGCGCATCGTGCGTTTTTGGGGAAAGGCGCAGCAAACGGCAACCGACGGATTTCCAGAACTGCTCCACATTTCGCATTGCGGCGGTGTTCGTTTTGCGAGTCGGTGTCACGACACACAGGGCGCACTCGAACAAATCCGCGCGGGCCGACAGCACGCCGGTTTTTTCAGCGCCCGCCATCGGGTGACTGCCGACGAAATGCGCGCCGGCCTTCGCCACGAGCGATTCCAACTCCGCAACCACACTTGCCTTGACGCTGCCCACGTCGGTGACGATGGCCCCGCGTTTCAGCGCGGGCAACATCCGTTCGACCAACGAACGCATCTGCGACAGCGGCGTGCAAAGAACGACAAGATCGGCGTTTGAGACGGCGGCAAACAGGTCTGTGGTGGCGTAGTCCATCGCGCCCGCCCTCTCGCAATCCTTCACGCTGGCGGCGCGTCGAACGTAACCGGCCACTTCACGGGCCAGTTTGCGTCGTCGGGCCGCAAGTCCGATGGAGCCGCCCAGCAGGCCGACACCGACGAGTGTGATTTTGTTCCAACGCACGGTCGGAGGATAGAGGATAGAGCGGATTTGTGAATGACGATTTACGATTTACGAGCGGTCTGTGAAAGGGTGCAACGAACCCAAACCCGTGCTTGAAAGAGGACTGACGCTATGATGCTCGAAACGTCTCCGTGTGGTTTAATGATTTGCGATGGTTGTTGCGACGGTTCAAGCGGCCGAGACTGGAACAAGTTCGCACCGTTCCTGCGCCGATGCGAGGCAGGCGTCCACGACCTGCTGCGTTTTGAGCGCCTGCATGGGCCAGTCTTCGTTCAGGCCGCCCGACTGTATCTGGACGGCGAAATTGCGGAACAAATTCACGTCCTGCGCCCATCGCCGGCTGTCGGTGTGCGGGCCTTTGCAATCGCAACATTTCACGCGCACCTCGCTGCCGTTGAGTTGAAATGAAGGTTCGTGGATGCTGTCCGGATGAACGAAATCGGGAAACGACAACGAACCTTTGTCGCCGCTGACGTGAAGCCATTGTTGTTTCTCGACAAGAAACGAGCACGAGAACGCCGCCGATGTCCGGTCGTCAAAGATCAGTTCGCCGGAAAAATCCGTGGGCACGAGTCCCGGACTGTTGCCCGCCGCGTGGCGGCTGAGAATGCGTCCGGAAACCTCGCGGGGCATGCGCCAGTTCATGGCCCACAGTGAGAACCGGATGGAATACCAGCCGAGATCACCAAGACAGCCGGCGGGTTCGAGTTCACTGTGCAAACGGATGTTGTCGGTGAAAAAATTCCCGCTGCCCAGGAAACTGAACATCGAGGTGATGCGGTTAATGTTGCCGATGCTCTTGCCGTCATCCAGCGCCTGGCGGATACGGTCGAGGCGCGGATTGTGCATGAACATGACGCCGTCCATGAACTGCACGCGGCTCTTGCGGCACGCGTCGAGCATTTCGCGAACATCGGTTGTGTTCAAGCCGCAGGGTTTTTCGCAGACGACGTGTTTCCCGGCGGCAGCCGCGCGCAACACCCATTCCTTGCGAAGACCGGTGGGCAGCGGGATGTAAACGGCGTCCACGTCCGGCGATTGGAGCAGCGCTTCATAACTGCCGAACGCCGCGGGCGCTTTGTCGAACGGCGCGTCGTTCTGACATTCCGCGATGAACTGTCGGCTGCGTTCCACGTCGCGGCTGGCGACAGCGGCCACGACCGCATTGCCCGTGTCGTGGATTGCGCGCCAGTTTTTCCTGGCGATTCCCGCAGTGCCGAGGATGCCGTATCGAATGATTTTCATCGTTGGTATGCCTTCGTTGGAGTTCATGCTTTAGCATGACGCGTCGCGGGGCGAAAGCTCCAACATCCAAGCTCCAAACTCCAGAGAAGCTTCAAGTTCCGAGCAACAAAGAACGCGGGGGCATCAAGAGTTACGCATTGGGCCGGTGTGGAACTGGGCGCACCTTCTCCCGCTGTGTCCAAAAGCGGCGGAGGACCGCCGCACTCCAAAACGCTGTCGCGTTCTCCATGATCTTCGAGTGTCGCGAAGCGTCCTGGAGTGCGCCAGTCCTCTGGCGCCATTCCCCGGTGTGTCGCGCGCCCGACAATCATCGGTGTCACATCGCACCGGCTTGAGACTGAAGTTTGATGTTTGAAGTTTGGAGCTTCTCCCGCGGCACGCCAAAGCGCGCCAGCGCGACGGCGGCTGGAGCTTGGTGTTTGGTATTTGGAGCTTTTCAGATCGTAGCCTCGCGCACGCGTTCCAAAATTACGTCGGGAATATGAGGTTCGGTCCCGACTGCGGACGAATACCACACCAGTTTGCCATGTTTCTCCGTTGGATTGCGCCAGGTCGGCTGGCCGGCGGCGTGACGCTGTTTGACGATGCGTTCCGGTTCGCCCAGCAACACGGGAATGTCCTCCGTCACGTGCATGCCATCGCTGATGAAGAACGGGACGACAACGATGTTTTTTGTCTGCGCCGTTTCGTGGCAGGTGGCAATGCGCGGGTCTTCGTCCATGAACACGGCGTGGACGGCGGCGTAAAGATTCATGGCGCGAATCAATTCCACCTGCCGTTCGATGACGACGCTGGAGTTCTCGCTGCGCTCCGTTCCGTGGCCGGCGATGAACAGGGTGATGTCCTTTGGCTTTGGCGCGCGAGGGAACGGGAATTTGTTCACCACTTCGCTCGCGCGGGCCAGCAGCACGTTGGTCATGCTTTCGTGAGTTCCAACCACGCCGCAGTAGTAAACAGTTGAGTGTTGAGTGTTGAATGTTGAGCATTCCGCGAAACCGAGCTCGCGCGGGATGACTTCGTTGCTGAAGTAGCCTTCGCTGATGAACAGCGGGACGATGAACACGCGAGGCGCGTTGACGGAGGCCAGAACGTCCTTGATGTGCGGCGATTGTTTCCAGAACGCCTCATGCACGCCGGCGAAGATGCGACGGCGTTTCAATTCCGCCACGTGCTGCAGGACGGGCGCGCAGGAATCGGCGTTTTGGGTCGAACCATGACCGAGAACGATGAGCGCGTCGTTGTGAAAGTCGTCAGTTGCCACGAGGAATGGTTAGCCAAAGCCATGTATTGCCGCAAACAGAACAAAAAAGTTTTGAAACCTTTTGACGGCAGCCACGTCACAAGGTAGAAATCCGCCCGACGGACGGAGAAAAAGCCCTGAAAAAATGAAAAATAATACTTTGACCCTGACTGCGGTGATGGCCGGCCTCGCTCTGGCGGCGTTCGCCCACGGCGACGTGGACACCAGCAAACTGCCGCCGCCCTCGGACAAGAAGGACGTAACCTTTGAGAAGGACATCAAACCCATATTCGAGGCGTCCTGCGTCAAATGCCACAGCGGCGAGAAGCCCAAGGCGAAACTGTCGCTGGACACGCTGGAAAACACCTTGAAGGGCACGCCGGATGAGAAAGTCGTGATCCCGGGCGACAGTGCCAAGAGCGAACTGGTTCATTCCGTGGCACAAATCGGCGACGAGGACCACTGGATGCCGCCGCCGAACAACAAGGCCAAAATCGCGCCATTGACAAAGGAAGAAGTCGGATTGATCCGCGCGTGGATTGACCAAGGGGCGAAGTAAGCATCGGCGCGCGATTCGTTTTCACAAGGCAGGCCATTGGGCCTGCCTTTTCCATTGTGACGCAAGCAATCACCTCGTCCGTGTCACGAACTTTTCCCGCGCCGCATTTTGAGCTTGGCTGCGGTGTTGAATCCGGGTTGCATATCCCAACGACACAGAACAATCGGCCAACTTGACATACCGGCATCCGCCATTTTCCACGACAACCTATGAAAGCCATTTTTGCCAAACGCCCGACCACTGCCCGCGCAAGGCTCATTATTGCGGGACTGGCCTTGAGTCTGACACTTGCTTCTTCGGCTCAGGATTATGGTTCGGACTCGATTTTCCCGACGCCGCTGCAGCAGACGCAGAAGTTTGGGATATGGCCGTTCGTCGGATATCGCTTTGGCGGCGAGGTTGAGGACGAAAGCACCGGAAAGGATTACAGTTTTGAGAACAGCACCGCGTTTGGCCTGTGCCTGGATTATGCGCCGCCAAACTATCACGGCCGGTTTGAACTGCTTTGGAGCCATCAAGACAGCAGTCTGGACTTTGACGGCGACAACGGCCTCAACACCGTGGATGTGACCATTGACGTGGTCCAGGTCGGCGGCGTTCTGGAGTTCGGCAAGGAACGATTGCGCGCCTATCTTTCGGCGCACGCCGGTGGAACGTATTTTTCCGCCGAGGACCATGATGACGAGATACGGTTCAGTTTCGGCATCGGTGTGGGCGGGAAGGCATATTTCACGAAGAACATGTATGTGCGGGCGGACTTTCGCGGCTTTTGCACGGTGGTGGATTCCAGCGGAAGCTTCATCTCGGCAAACGGAGTCACGGTGGCCACTTTCAGCGGTTCGACGTTCTGGCAGGCGCAGGTCAGCGCGGGTGTCGGAATCACTTTCTAGTAGCAGAGCGCATCGCCGGGAGTTTATTGCAGCGCAAGCGGCTGGCGCTTTTGCTGCCGCAATTGCTGTTGCTGGCGCAGTAACTCAACTTTTTTGTCGTCGCTGGTCTCGGGTTGGTTGAGTTGCAGGCTCAACGCAGCGAGCCGGCGGTCAATGAACTGGTTTCGCAGTTTGGTGGTGATGTCCACCGCCTGTTGTTCGGGATTGGGAATGGGCCGCTCCTCCGTCGAAGCCTGAGTGATGAGGCTTCGCGCTGCGGCGGAATCAAATTGGTCCAGAAACGCCGCGACATTTTGCCAAGTCTCGTGCGTGTGCAATTCCAGCCTTCGTTCGAGGATTTCCCTGACAACCGCGTGTTCAATCCAGGCGGGATCCAGATGCAGCGCCAGCCACGGAACGGTTTGCTCATTGAGAAAAACCAGTTTCAACAGCCAGAACTCCTGCATGGATGGCGTGACGGGCTGCGCTTCCTCGAATGATGGCTCTTCGGATTCAGTTTCCAAAGGCGCTGTGGATTTGGCTGCGGGAATTTTTTTGAAGTCCGACCGCACGGCATCGGGCGTCACCCCCAGCCGCAATGCGGTTTTCTGCGCGTATTTGTCAATCAGCACGCCGTTGCCCGTCTTTTTCACGGCCTCGGCCATTTCGCGCAGCACGGCGAGGCGGCCTTTGTCCGTGGTGATGTCGTTGAGCCGGCATAGACGGTTGAGATAGTAATCGAAGAATCCCTCCGCGCCTTCGACGAGTTTGCGAAAAGTGTCCGCTCCGTTGGCCTTGATGAAGCTGTCAGGATCGTGCGGCGCCGGAACGACAGCCACGCGCACCGCAAGACCGGACGCCAGCAGGCTGTCGAGCGAACGCACGGCGGCGTTCTGGCCGGCTTCATCGGAGTCGAAGCACAACACCACTTCGTCCACGTAACGTTTGATGATTCGCGCGTGTTCGTTGGTGAACGCCGTGCCTTGCGGAGCAACGACGTTTTGCACGCCGGCCATGAAACACGCGATCAAGTCCAGTTGCCCTTCGCAGACGATGGCAAAGCCGGCGTCCAGCACGGCGCGCTTGGATTTGTCGAGACCGAAGAAAACCTTGCTCTTGGTGAAGATGGGCGTTTCCGGCGAGTTGACGTATTTGGCGGTCTTTTCATCGCCGGACAGCACGCGACCGCTGAAGGCGATGACGCGGGCCTGTTCATCGCAGATGGGGAACATGAGCCTGCCGCGAAAGCGGTCGTAGTAATGGTCGGCACCTTCCTTTTTCACGACCAAACCGGCTTTTTCGATCAGCGCGAGGTCGTGGTCCTTGCTTTTGGCCCAGTTGACGGTGTCATCCCACAGGTCCGGCGCGTAGCCGATGCGGAACAGTTTGATCGCTTCGGCGGACACTCCGCGTTTGGCTAGATAATCGCGCGCGATCTGGCCCGCTGCGTCGTTGGCGAGAGCGGCCTGCCAGCGTTGCGCGATCTGTTCGTGGATTTGCAGCAACTGGTCTTTGATGTGGCGCACTTGAGCATCGGGCGCTCCGCGTTCGTATTCGATGGGAATCTTCGCCCGTTCGGCCAGCCGCTGGACGGCATCGGTGAAACCTACGTTTTCATATTCCCTCACGAACGTGAACACGTCGCCGCCCTTGTGGCAGCCGAAGCAATGGAAGATCTGGCGGTGCGGATTGACGTTGAAACTGGGGGACTTCTCCTTGTGGAACGGGCAGAGCGCGACGAAGTTCGCCCCGGCGCGTTTCAACGGCAGCGCCGTGCCGATGACATCCACGATGTCACTGGCGGCGCGAACGCGTTCGATGAATTCCTGGGAGAAAATGCCGGCCATGCTTCAGACGGCGGCATTAAAACATGGCGGACTTGAAATCCGAAGGACGAAATCCGAAATCTGAGTTCTGAGGACGGCGTTTTGCCGGTCATACTGTCCGGCCGCTGCCGTCAGTATTTTGCTTCAGCGCGGCGCAATTGTTTGTTTTCCGGCGCGGTGGGCGCAATGAGCAGGAAACCGAGGTGTTGATGGATGTACGGGCCGCTGAGGGAATCGGCAAACACGTTTTGTTGTATCGTGCTCAAGCCGGGAAAGAATTCACTGCCGTAAACGTCCTTCTGATACTTTTCCCTGGCGTTGATTTCCGACTGGGTGTAATGGCGGGCGTTGAGAACCGCCAGCACGGCCACCAGCACGCAAAGGAAGCGCACCGCGCCGGCGGGCATTCCAATGTAGTATTCGGCTTTGCCGAAGGAATCCGCGCTGATGAGCTTTTCACCGACGGCACGTTTAATCGGTGTGAACAGCATTGCCAGCAACCCGGCCACGCCGAGGTAACAGAGGATGTAGCAGAATAATTTGCTCAACGGCGCGACCTCCGCCAGCGCGTTGCCAAGCGGAACATAGGCCGCTGAACAGGCAAAAATCAGGACAACCCAGAACAACAGAGTGAGCAGTTCCTGAGACAACCCCCGCTTGCGGCCTCGCATGATGCCGGCCACGACCGTGGCCAGCAGAACCACATCGAACCAGTTGAACGGCAAGTCGTTAAGTTTCATTGGCTTTCAAGCTTCAGCCTGCGGAACACACCGCAGCCGTCATTCATCAAGCGGGATTTGTGCCGGATTGGAGGCCGGACTGGCTGGCTCGCGCCGGTTACTGAGGATTGGTGACGAGCCAGTAGCGGATGGCGCTGGATTGGGAATGGCCCGGGGCGATTTCCAGGACGCGCTGATAGTGTTTGCGGGCGCGGGCCTTGTCCTGAAGCGGGCCTGCGAAAAGGTTTCCGGCGGCGAGATGCGCGCGGGCGTCGTCGGGATTGCCGGCGATCAGCCGCTCCAGTTCATTGGCGGCGTCAACGGGATAACCCGCTGCCGTGAGTGCGAGTGCGAAATTATATCGCGCGTCGGCCGAGTCCGGCCGAATGGCCAGTGTCACCTGCCACGCGGCCAGCGAGCGTCTGTGGCGTTGCAACTGGTACTCGGCAAGCGCCAGATTGAACTGGGCTTCAAAGAACGACGCATCCTCTTTCACCGCGTTGCGAAACGCGTCCGCCGCCTCCGCCGTCTGGCCCGCGTCGCGCAGTTTCACGCCTTGCGCGTAAGGGACGTTCGCTGCGGCGCGATTTCCCGCGACCGGCGGCGTTGACGGCGCATACGTGAAACGCGGAAACACCGGTTTGGCGGGCGCTTCAGCAGCGACGACCGCCGCCTCCAGCTTGGCGGGAACATTGGTCCTGGCGACCGACGTTTCGGCGGGTTGCGGAGGGATTGGAGTCAACTGGCCCGGGCTTGTCTGTAATGTCTCCGGCGGCAACGGAGTCGTCTGCGTCGGTTTGGGGTCTTTACGGAACAGATTCACCGGGTTCAATCGCTGGAAGAATCCGCGTTTTTCCTGTGCCGGCGGGGGGGAGGCGACAACCGGTTGTTCCGTGACGGCGG
>DAOLDN010000019.1:0-16168 GCA_035327385.1 Verrucomicrobiota bacterium
TGGCCGTTGTGGTATTTCTCTGGCACGGTCACGCGCCATGAGGTTTCATCCCGTTCCACTCCGACACCCGGATACTTCTCAGCGACCGTCTCCAGGGCGCGTTTCACATGGTCGGCGAACTTCGCGTCTGTCGCGCTATTTGCCTGCTCGATATAGAGCACGGGTTTGAACTTCTGTTCCGCACCCTGCCGGATGACAAGATTGGCTTTCGTGCCGCGCATGATGGAAAAATGCGTGTCGCCCGCACCGGGACGCGCTTCGAAGTCCCACTTCACCGACACTTTTGCATGGATGCCGCGTAACGTGTAGATGAACTCGCCGTTGGCATACACCTGCAACACGCCATCCTCCACGTCCTTCTTCAGATAATCGGGGTAGTTGTCCGCGCCCGTCACCTTTCGGAATTGATCGGGCGTGACAGGCGTCGGCCAGCGCCGTGCCTGTAACATCTCGACGTCGTTCACACTGAGGTTATGTCCGGGAAATGCTTCCCATTGAATCAGGTCCACGAGATGGGTTGTTACATCCACGATGCCTTCGCCTTGCTGTCGTGAATCGAAAAACCATTGCGGGCGTTTCAGTGGCACGCCGGAAACGGTTTTTGAAAAGTGATGAACACTTTCCTTGGTGATGGACGGTTGTTCGACGGAACCGGGTAGCAATTCGCCGAACAATTCCGGCATCCGGGAAAGCTCGCGTTGCAGAATGGTCGTGATCTCAAACCGCTCCGTCATGATGTCGTAGAGCAGGACGTTCTTCGACGCAGCGACTTCGAACGCCCGTTTCAATTTCTCCAAATCCTCCGGCGTGATGGCCATCGGTTTGTCCGCAAGGACGTTCAATCCCGCGCTCACTGACGCCAGGATGTAATCCGTCTTCCTCGCGTTGTTGCCGGAAATGACGACGACGTTGCCCGGTTTCTCGGCCAACATTTGTTGTAGAAAATCCGGGCCGGCATGGACTTTCATCTGCCAGCGGGTCGGATCATCGGTTCGAGTGTTGAACCGCTCAATTCGTTTCAAATGTTCCGCCAGATCGTCGCCGTCGGGAGCGTAAACATGCGCGGTTGGGTCAACATCCGCATACATGAACTTCTGCACGAGTGCCGCGTGAAAATGTCCGGGGTCCAGCGTGATAAGTCGCACCGGCGCGGCGGCGTTGGTCTGAGACAACGATTGAAACGGAGTGGTCATGCAACAGCAGACGAATGTCAGCAGGAAAATGCGGTTCATGGTTATGCCTTGGCAAGTCGGACGGCTCCGTACGGTGCCCGCTCGGGGCGTGACAGCATCGCGTTCGCCTTGTCGTCGTTGACAAACCGGCCGGTGGTCGCGTCCCAATTGAGCGGGCGACCCAGTTTCATCGCGATCCAACTGACGATGCAGGCTGCGTTGGCGTAATACGCGACGGGAGCGGGGGAGAGCGGTGTCTGGCGCGACTTCACGCACTCCAGCCAGTTCTTGTGATGCGACGTGCTGTGCTGGAATCGCACCGTCACGCCCCTGGGATCGAGCAGTTTCTCGTTGCTCGCATCGAGCGATTTCAACGGCGTCGCGCGGCCCGTCGGATCGCTGGACGTGGCGGTTTGTGCGTCGCGCGAAACAAATATCCAGCCTTCATCACCGATGAACTTGATACCATTCGGGAATTTGTCGGACACGGTCATGCGCACGTTGCCGGAATACAGCAACTCGATTTGGTACGCGCCGTGAACATTCCATATCTTGTTCCTTGGAAATTCTCCTTTGCCCTCGACTTTGGACGGCCCGCTCAATTCCGCGTCCATTCCCCAATGCGCCGTGTCGAAATGATGCGCGCCCCAGCCGGTGATCATTCCCAGGCAATAGGAATCATTGCGCAACCAGCCGGGCCGCGACCCCACGTTGGTCTGTGAATGGACGCGTTGCTCGGTGTAATAAACCTCCGGCGTCGGCCCGAGCCACATGTCGTAATTCAGATTCGGCGGCACCGGCTGTTGAGGGTCGTCCGGCGCGGTGGGGTCGGTGGGCAGCCCGATTTCGACGCGTTGAAGCTGTCCAACGCGGCCGCTGCGAACGAATTCGCACGCTTTGCGGAATTGTTCATTCGGTCCCCAGGAACGTTGCTGGCTGCCGAGCTGAAAGATGCGGCCCGATTTCACCACAGCATCGCGGAGCAGCACGCCTTCCTCGTAGGTCATCGTCATCGGCTTTTGCAGGTAAACGTCCTTGCCTGCTTTGATCGCGGCCAGCGCAATCTCCGCGTGCCAGTGATCCGGCGTGCTGATGGTGACGGCGTCAATGTCCGTCCGCGCCAGCAATTCGCGGTAGTCGCCGTAAGTGTCCACCTTGGGAGCGGGCGAAGGGCGGTCGCGATACAATCGTTCAATCGTGGCCTTTCCTTGTGCCACTCGTTTGGAGTCCACATCGCAGACGGCGAGTGAATCCGCCAACCCTGAATTGGCCACGCCGGTCATGTCGTGAGACAGGGCGATGCGACCGCAACCAATGTGCCCCACGCGAATCTTATTGCTGGGGGCGTCTGCGCCGAGCAGGCGCGATGGAATGATCAACGGCGCGGCGATGGCTGCCGTGATGAATGTAGTCGTTCGAATAAAATCGCGACGCGATAAAGCGCGTGAAGATTTTCCGGGCGTGTTCATTCGCACTTTATGCCTCTGGAATGTGTTCAATCCAAGCGCAAATGCTCTCGATAATAGGATCGTCCATGACATTTTCATTCAGGAGCTGCCGCCGCAACTTGACCGCGCCACTCTTCTTCATAGGCTTTGAGACATGAAATCACCACTGCGGCAGATGGGCCGGAAAACCGTGCTCTGGTTTTTCTTGTCGTCCATTTGTTTCACGCAAACTGCGCGTGCGGACTGGCAACGCGATGACACGTCGCTGGCCTGGCGCGAGGGGACGAATTTGCTGTGGCGATTCAGTTTCGATTCCCGCAAGGGCAAAACGTTTTTCGACCCGTTGACGTCGGGCGGCAAGGCATTGACCAATTTCAAACCCGAAGATCACCCGTGGCACTACGGTCTTTGGTTCTCCTGGAAATACATCAACAAAGCCAACTACTGGGAGGAGAACCGCGAAACAGGCAAAGCCGAAGGGGCGACGCGCTGGAACGCACCCGTGATTGAAACCAAACCCGACGGCAGCGCCGTCATCAAACTTGAGTTGACCTACACTCATCCCAGCGGCCGGGTGGACATGACCGAACAGCGGGAATTGCGGGTGTCTGCGCCGCAGGCCGACGGAAGTTACACGATTGACTGGCGGTCTGACTTCACGGCAGGCAATGAAGGTGCGGTGTTGGATCGAACACCCATGCCGCACGAACCCGATGGCAAGGTCAACGGCGGTTACGCCGGACTCGGACTGCGAATGGCCGGTCCGCCGCTGACGTTTTCGGCGTTGTGCAGCACCGGGCGTGTGGATCGCTTTGACAGCGACCGCGCGCGCCCGTCCGCGCCTGCCGTGGCTTTTAATTTCACGGATCAGGGAAAGGAAGTTGGCGGTATCGCCATCTTCAGCGACCCGGCCAATGCAGGCGAAAACGCGCCCTGGTACATCGTCAATTCAAGACAGATGCGCTTCGCCTGCGCGGCGATTCTGGCGCCGAAAATCATCACGCTCAAACCCGGCGGGAAAATGAGCCTGCGCTATCGCATCGCTGTCCGACCAGGCGCGTGGTCGCCTGAATCACTTGCGGCTTACTGACTTGGCATCGGCTGAAACGCTCCGAATCGCTCGCCGGGAAGACTTTCGGATTTGAACAGCCACTCGTGACGCAATCTCCGAAACTTCGTCGTTCACCCTCGAATTATTGGAGGATTCTCCATGTAAATGTGGAACTTCATGGCTGATACTCTGCCCGACAGATCAACACACACCTCAACCGGCCGTGAAAAAGTCGCGCGCGTTTACGTTGATTGAATTGCTCGTTGTCATCGCCATCATCGCCATCCTTGCGGCACTGCTCCTGCCCGCGCTGGCAAAGGCGAAGTTTCGGGCGAAGGTGGTGAACTGTACTTCCAACTACCGGCAGTGGGGCGTTGCCGTGAACCTTTACGCCAATGACGATGCCAGAGGTCGCTACCCTCGTTACGATGGTCCAGCCAACAACGCATGGGATGTCAGGTCTGACATGATCACAAATCTCGGTCCGTATGGCTTGACGGTTCCGATGTGGTTTTGCGCCGTGCGTTCCCAGCAATTCCAGGAAGGAGTGGATTGGTGCAGGCAGAATCTTGCGCCAGTGGGCACGCGCTCCATGAGTACCCTTGGCGATCTCGCCGCCTACGTCGGCCAGGGCGGGTTTGGCTGGGCTGTTTGTTATCACTCGTGGTGGGTGCCGCGAGCCAAGGCCCCGCCGGGACCATTTGGTGGCGCGCAGGTCTTTTACCCGGCACCTCCAGCCGGTGCAGATCCCTGGCCCGCCAGTCTTTCGGATCCCGCAGTCGGCAAGCAGCCCATTCTCTCGGACAGGGCTCTCAGTCAAACAAATCCAGACCCCATGCAGTCGGCCGAAGGACATCAATTTGGCGGGAAACGGGTCAATCTCAATCTCCTGTTCGGCGACGGCCACGTCGAAACGCGCGCCTTTTCCTCGGTTCAAATGCGGTACTACGGCAACTACTACCACTTCTACTAGATTCGGTTGGATTTCGTACTTCAGGTTTGATCCACGAGTCAGCTTCGCTGCGGTTTGAGCACGTTGATGATCTGCCCTGCATCATAGACGCAACCGCCCCACGTTCCGCCGCACGCCAGTTGCAGCGCGGCCCACAATCGCGTGTCCTCCGGCAGGGCAGGGTGCGGGGCAAGGTCGCTGCGCATGGAGCGACTTGAAAGAACCTTCGCGCCTTCCTCCGGTGAAAATCGCCGTCCGCCTTCACCGATCAAATCAACACTGCCTTCGCCGCGATTGCGGTCAATCACGATGCGGATCAAATCTCCATCCAGCAGTTTTCCGATCGGTCCGCCCGCAAGTCCTTCCGGACCGATGTGACCGATGCACGCGCCGGTTGAAAGTCCGGAGAATCGCGCATCCGTCAACAACGCGACGTGCTTGCCGAACGGCAGATGCTTCAACGCGCCGGTCACCTGATACGTTTCCTCCATGCCCGTGCCCATCGGGCCGATGCCGGCCAGCACCAGCACGTCGCCGGCCTGGATGCGGCCTTCCTTGATGGCCGCCATCGCGGCTTTCTCGCTGACGAACACGCGCGCAGGACCTTCCTTGCGATACTCGCCGTCCGCGTTCACCACGGACGGATCGATCGCCGTGGCTTTCACCACTGAACCTTCCGGCGCAAGATTGCCGCGCGGGAAAACCAGCGTCCCGGTCAGTCCGCGTTCCCGCGCCTTGTCCGGCGCGAAGATGACTTCATCCGCATCCACACCGTCGAGTTGCTTGAGCAGTTCGCGGAAACGCGTTCGCCGCTCCGACTTTTCCCACCAATCCAGATTCTCACCAAGCGTCCTGCCGCTGACCGTGAGAACATCGGTCTTGAGCAAACCGAGTTGCCGCAGATGCAACATCACTTCCGGCACGCCGCCCGCCAGGAACACGCGCACCGTGGGATGATAAATCGGGCCGTTCGGCAACACGCTGACAAGGCGCGGCACGCGGCGATTGACCGAAATCCAGTCCTCCACCGTCGGACGTTTCAAACCGGCGGCGTGCGCGATGGCTGGAATGTGCAACAAAAGATTTGTCGAGCCGCCGAACGCCGCGTGCAGCACCATCGCGTTCTCGATGCTGGCCGGCGTCAAAACATCGCGCACCGTCAGCTTGCGTTCGTCGAGTTGATGCAGTGCGCGGGCCGAACGTCGCGCCATGTCCAGCCACACCGGTTGTCCCGACGGCGCGAGTGCCGAATGCGGCAGCGATAATCCAAGTGCCTCACTGACGACCTGCGATGTCGCCGCCGTGCCGAGGAACTGACAGCCGCCGCCCGGCGAACCGCACGCGCGACAACCCAGTTCCGCCGCTTCCGGCAATGTGACCAGTCCGTGAGTGAAGCGCGCACCCAGCGTTTGCACCGTGCCTGCGTCCTCCGCGCCCGTCGCCGGCAACGTCACGCCGCCTGGCACGACCACGCACGGCAGATCGTGAAGTCCCGCCACGGCCATCATCATTGCCGGCAGACCTTTGTCGCACGTGGCGATGCCCAGCACGCCGCGCCGCAACGGCAACGACCGCGCCAGTCGCCGGAACACCACCGCCGCATCGTTGCGATACGGCAGACTGTCGAACATGCCGACCGTTCCCTGTGTGCGACCGTCGCACGGATCGGAGCAAAACCCGGCGAACGGGATCGTTTTCAACTCGCGAAATGTCTCCGCCGCCGCCTGGACCAAGAGGCTGATTTCCCAATGTCCCGTGTGATAACCAAGTGCGATGGGTTTCCCGTCCGGCGCGCGCAATCCGCCTTGTGTGCTGAGGATGAGAAATTGTTTGCGACCGACCTCGGCTGGATTCCAACCCATGCCCGCGTTCTGCGTCATGCCGAAGATGTCGCCGCTGGGACTGTGCCGGAGCATCTCTTCAGTGAGCGGCAGGCTGCCGGCCGGGCCGCTGGCTTGCGTGCGAACCTGGTAAATGTCCGGTGCGTCCGGGTTGAGAACATCAGGGTTGGGATTCATCGGCGCGAAAAGTTAAACACAACCAGCCGCGCTGAAGCAAAGCGAAAGCGAAGATCCGCGCAGAGGAACATGAATGTTCCAACGTCCATGACTGTTTCCGAACATCGGATACGAAGAAAAGCTGATGGCGCAGACTCGAGCCGACGATTAAACTGCCCCAGCCCAATCACCGGCACTGTGAACATCAAGAACACCATCGCAACGATCAACCAGATGGAAGCCGACGGCGTCATTCAACGCTACGCCATCGGCGGAGCGGTCGGGGCAACATTCTACCTTGAACCCGTAGCAACATTGGATGTGGATGTCTTTGTCACATTTCAACCTGACGGCGGCAACCTGATCGTCAGCCCGCAACACATATTTGATTACCTCAAAGCGCAGGGTGGAATGATGGACGGCGAATACGTCGTCGTTGACGGTTGGCCGGTGCAGTTCCTGCCGGCGGCTGATCCGCTCGTGCTGGAGGCGCTGGATCAGGCGGTCGAACGAAATGTCGCTGACACGCCTGCCCGCGTGTTTACCGCCGAACATCTGGCCGCCATTGCGTTGCAGACGGGTCGCGCCAAGGACAAGGCCCGGTTGCTCCAGTTCATTGAAGCCGGCGTGCTTGACCCGGAGCGTTTTCAAGGTGTCATCCTGCGCCATAACCTCACTGAGGCGTGGCGACGATTTGAACAACAATTCCTCGGAGACAACGGATGACGTTTGACCTTTCAAAAATCCTGCAAAGCAAACGCACGTTCCGGCGACGCGTCGCCTCGCTGCCCATTGAAGAAAAACTGGCCATGCTGGATGCGTTGCGAGAACGCACGCTCGCCTTGCGCGAGTCCCAATCCGGGACGGCAGGAGGTGCGATGCGGGAAGAATCGCCGGTGTATCGGGCGAAACGAAAGAGCGGCCAATGAAATTCATCGCGCCGGGA
This sequence comes from Verrucomicrobiota bacterium, assembly GCA_035327385.1. Classification (GTDB taxonomy): domain Bacteria; phylum Verrucomicrobiota; class Verrucomicrobiia; order Limisphaerales; family JADLHS01; genus DAOLDN01. Next base: position 7,567 of record DAOLDN010000019.1, read on the forward strand.
TTTTAACTGCATACGAACGCGGATTCAGTTCAACCGCAAAGAACGCAAAGAACGCAGAGATAAACCAGGAATCACACGAAACAACACGAATTGACCGCGAAGGTTGCTGACTTGCCCCAACGGGGCAAAGGAAATTAGCCCAGGGTTGCTCGTACAACGTAAGAGCTACCCTGGGTCAACGTCCCCAGAACATTCCTTCGCCCATCGGATGGGAGAAGGTGGCCGCAGGCCGGATGAGGGTTTGCCGCGCGTTGAATACGATTTTCCCTCTCCGCTCCCAGTCGGAGGGGAGAGGGATTAAGGTTGAGGTGAGGGTAACCGCTGTCGAAATCGGATGAATGTCCGGGAGGCGGACAACAGCAATTCTCATTTTGGCGGAGCGCCGATTTGTAATCGGCTTACACTGGGCGAAAGAAAGGACGTCACTCGCAGTTTCAGCGTTCAAAGCCGGCTGCAAGCCGGCGCTCCGTCTGCAAAATGAGAATTGCTGGGTCGGACAACGCCGATGCTTGCGGCACGTTTGTGGCCTGCATAACATCCGTTCCAGCTTCATGGAACACGCCGCCATCCAATCCGCTCAAGCCGCCGGCTATTCCGACTGGCTGGCTGCCGACGAAGCCTCGCTCGACTACATCGCCACGCGCATCGCGCCAAAGTTCGGCGCCTCGGAGGAAGTGATTGCCAAACGACTACGCGCAGAAAAGCTTTGGCCGCTGGATCAAACGCCAAGATGCGGAAGCTTGAAATTTCCTCCTGGGTTGGACAGCTTTTGTCCGTCTGGCTATGAGAAACTCGCTCGCTAATGGTGATAAACGAACACATAATGCGCGCAGTGTCAGCCTGTGAATCCAATCGTGACCCACGGAACTTCGCTTTCAACAGCGACGTGAAAGGATGGTTGTGATTATTTCCTCGCTACCACGGGTGTCGCTTTCGGCCCAAAACGACACCTTGGCCCGCAAATGCCTGCGGATTTGCCATTATCGCGATGATCTCGTGCGCAATGACGCTCCGCTTCCGGGCGAGCGACAAGGTTTGGTTGGGTTTGCTCATCGCCCGCTCGACACCCGATCCGCCTGTGTCGTCGTGCTTCCCGCCGGGCTATCTCAGCCTGACGACGTTGCAGCCTGCCGAGACATCGGCGCATCCCTATTCTTTATCGCGGGCGATGGCCGTTGGGACGTTTGGAAACAAACCCGCAAAGAACCAGTCCACCGACAAGCTCTCAGAACGAGCGAAGTCGAAAATTATTTCCGCCAGCATCGTGAACAGTTTGCCCCCGGTGCGATTTTCCGAGCCAAGAGCTGGCAGCGCGCTGGCGAGGGCCAGCAGCTTGATTTCGTGGATGCTGATTTGCTCCCAATGTTGGAACGTGATGCCGGCGTGCGTCTCCGAAATCTTTTCGAGCGCATGGTTGATACAACCATGGATTCTATTGGCTGGAAATCCGTCCCGAATGATGACGAGAAAGCGCATTGGCTGACGAAAGTGAATTTCTGGTTGCTCGCCGCCAAATTGCTTCACGACAAGCGCGTTCCTAGATTTATCAATCTGGACTTTAACGACGTGCGAACTGTCTTCGCTCGCATCGCGTATCACTACGACAGCAACAATCCGAATCCACCGAAGGTCAATGGCCGCCTGCGCGCCTTACAAGAAGCCGCACGGCTCGTTACCACGCCCCCTCGTTTTCGCAACATCAGCGCCGAAACCCTTGGCGTGCTTTACGAGGAGGCACTCATCAGCCCGATAACGCGCAAGTTGCTCGGCACGCATCGCACGCCGACTTATCTCGTGGACTACATGCTGGCCCGGCTCGGAGGTTGGATTGAAGAGCTGGGACACAAGCGTTGCCACATTTTTGAGCCAGCCTGTGGCCACGCACCATTTCTTTCCGGCGCGCTGCGGCTTGTGAGCGATATGCTCCCCGCCAGCATTGCCGACGAACCGAATGAGCGGCACGATTTTCTCAAGGATCATCTGCGCGGCTGTGACAGTGATCCTTTCGCGCTAGAAATTGCTAGGCTATCTCTCACGCTCGCTGACATACCAAACGAGAACGGCTGGGTGCTCAACGAAGGTGATATGTTCGAGGGTTCGACACTCGGCAATGAAACGAAATCTGCCACGGTGGTCTTGGCTAATCCGCCGTTCGAGAAGGAGCAAGCAGCAACTTTTTTCAAGCGCACGGTTTCGGCGCTACAACCGGGAACGGTTTTTGGTTTTGTCCTGCCGGTCAATGAACTCACCGGCGCAGCCTGCGCGGATGTCCGTCGGCGACTGCTCGCCGAATGTGAAATCAAGGAGATCAGTGTCTTCCCGGATCGGATGTTTAAATTTGCCAGCGTCGAAACCGGTATTGTGCTGGGCCGAAAGCACGAGGCAAGAAAAGACGCAGTGACGGTGGGCATCCGCTTCCGTCGCGTGCGTGAATCGAAGATGGTGGATTTTAGAGAACGGTATGAGGATTCGTGGACAGAAATTCTGGATTCAAGTTGGTTTGCATCTTCCAATAAGGGTCGATTCGTCGTTCCGGAGATGCGATCCCTTTGGGAAAAATGCAATAAATTCAAACACTTAGTTGAATTTGCCTTCGTTACGAAAGGCTTTGATTTCAAATCCACAGAAGACTCTGGATTTCCAAAGGGCCAAATCACCGATTCAGAGAGCCATCGCCCCGGATTTGTTGCTGGCTATAAAAATCTGCAGTGCGAACCGGAAACGCACTTAACTCCCAAACTCATTTGGCTCAATCCCGACCCCCGCGTCGTAAAGACGCCTCGTGGAGGAACAACGGAGAAAATCCCCCAAGTGCTCCAATCTTACAGTCCAACTGACCGCGATCAGTGGCGACACAAGGTCTTTATTGACTCGGGCGGGCGGCGAGCCACAAGCCGATTCCTCATTATTCGTCCAAAGTCATCTTCGCTGCCCTTGGAAGTTCTATGGGCTTTGCTCAATTCACCACTGGCAAATGCGTTTACGTTCGTTCGCACGACCAAACGTGACATCACGATTGGTGTTCTACGGTCTTTGCCGATACCCGACTTAAAAATCGCCGATATTCGGCATGTTCTTGTAGCAGCTCAAAACTATCTCGCTGCTGCCGCACAGTTCACTGCTGCGCACCAGCAGACTTCGGAAAAAGCCAAGCCCAGCGTTTCCAAAAATAAATTGGCCAAAACCACAGCCGGCGATCAGTTGCCCCTTGGTCTTCCCGGCCAGCCGAGCGACAAAGAAATCGCCGAGGCAAAGGAGCGCTTGCGCGCCTTGCATTGGCGCGTTGATGCGGAAGTGCTCCGTCTCTACGCCTTGCCACCAGAATTGGAGCGTGAACTTCTCGACGCTTTCGACGGCGTCCCGCGCGTCGGTGTGCCGTTTGAACAAACACGCTACATCCGGCGTGACTTCCGCGACGTGCTTACGCTGGACGAGTTTCTTCGGATCACGGATGAATGGGAGGCAACTGACACGCGGCGTTGCGAATTGATCGAGAAACGCATCAAGTCGGGAAGTCGCACGGCAGACGAGGAAAAGGAGTTTCGCTATCTGCAACGATTGCTCATGTTGCATCGGCGTTATTACTGTGCCGGGCCAATAATCGACGAAAAGAGGTTTGATTCACTACTGAAGGAGGAGCGTAAATGGCCGGCGCGCGGTTGAACTCTCCATCACCATTTGCTTATCCGGCGCAGATCCACACCCGCCGGCATGGCCCGGTGGGCTACTCGCATTACCGCCAATATCGCAACTGGCTGCGCGATGAATTCACGTTCCGATGCGTGTATTGTCTTCGACGAGAGAACTGGCTGACACTGTCAGCGGATTGGGAGATCGACCACTTTCTGCCCAAGAGTGACCACCCGGATGTGGCTCGCGACTACGACAATCTGGTGTACGCCTGCAATCGTTGCAATCGCACCAAGGCGGCGAAATACCTGCCGGACCCCGAGCGTTTCGCTTACGGCCAGTGCATTCGCGTGGACGACGAGGGCAGAATCCATTGGCTCACCGAAGAGGGGAGAGACTTGATCGAAGCCCTTGGCCTTGACGATGAAGACTATACTCGGATGCGGAGAAAAGTTCTTTCATGGTTACGCGAGGCACGGCCCGGAGGGAAGATTTACACGGACCTACTCGGCTTCCCTGACAATTTGCCTGACCTTTCGAAAGAAGATGAACCGCCGCTAGGAAACAAGCGACCACACGGAATTGGCGACTCCTGGTTTGAGAGGTCCAAGCGCCCGCGCTTCCCGCGGTTTTATTGAACTTCCTCTTTCTTTGGGGCGATGACGATGGTTTTCGATTGATGGACGAAGCCTTCCGGCAGCATCGAGACACGGCGTCCAGCCCGAAGAAAGTGGAACGCGCATGACGCGAAGAGGGATTCACGGTCAGCGTTCATCAGCGTGGATTAGCGGTCAACACACCGTTGGTTTCAACCCGCTTTCAGCGGCAGCAGCGCGGAGAGTGCGAGACATTCGATCAGGCCGGCGACGGAGATGACGGTCACGGCGCTGGTCCAGGTTTTCAGTGTCTGCTTTTCGGTGAAGCCGCTCAATTTGCCGACGACCCAGAATCCACTGTCGTTCATCCACGAGCAGATCATGGAGCCGTAACCGATGGCCATGAAGATATAGACCGGATGATACGGCAGTTCCGGGCCACTTGTCATGACGGGATAAATCATCGCTGAAGTCGTCAGCATGGCGACGGTTGCCGAACCCTGGGCGATCCGGATCACGGATGAGACGAGCCACGCGAGAAAAACGAGATTGATCGAAGCGCCGCCGGCCACGGACTTGACGGCGTCACCCACGCCGGCGTGCTTGAGCATCAGTCCGAACGCTCCGCCCGCGCTGGTGATGAGGATGATGACGCCCGCCGTTTCGAGCGACGGCCCGATCATCGTGCCGAGTTTTGCGAAAGCGATTTTCTTCTGCCGGATCAAAACGCCCATGGCGATCACCGCGCCGAACAACAGCGCCATGTTGCGATTGCCGATGAACTCCGCCACGCGGGCCGCTGTCTTGAATCCGTCGTCGCCGCCGAACAGGCCGATTAACCATTGGAACGAAGCCGGGTTCTTGACGCCGGCATCGAAGAAGGACGCGATGCCAATGAGGGCGATTGGCAAAATCACCGGCGCAATTGACCAGAAGAACGACGGCAGTTCGCTCTCCGGTTTTTCTTCGATGACGCGGATGTCCGCTGCGGAAACGCCGGGCGTTTCCGGCGGCGAAACGGTCACGCGACGATTGATCCATTTGGAGAACTGCCATCCGGCAGCGACCGGCAGGACGCCGCAGATCAGCCCGATGAAGATCGTTATGCCGAGGTCAACGTGCAACGCTTCGGCCATCGCCAGCGGTCCGGGATGCGGCGCGAGCAGGCAATGTGTGACCACGCTGGCACTGCAAATGGCCATCAGATAAAGGACGTAATCGCGTCCTGTGCGCAACGCCAGCGCTCGCGCCAGCGGCAGCATCAACATGAAGAACGTGTCAAAGAAGATGGGAATGGAAAGCACGTAACTGCTGGTGAGGAGAGCGATGCCTGCGCGCTTTTCTCCGAAGACGGCCAGAAAACGTCGGACGACCTTATCGGCAGCGCCGCTTTCCATCAGGCAAAGGCTGATGATCGCAGCCAGTCCGATGACGACGCCGATCTTGCCCGCAGTTGTTCCGAACTCGGCGGTTGTTATTTCCACGGCCTGCACCCAATGACTTTTCGCAGGTTCGCCAGGAAGTGATCCGGGCGCGGCGAGCAGTCCGGCCAGAATCGCCACCATGATCAGCGCGAGAAACGCGTGAATCCGTAGAACCGTGATGAGCACGACGATGGTCGCGACACAAATGCCGAGGACCGCGAACGGCCAGAGGCTCGATGTGTCTGCAATTGCCAGGAGATGCATCGTTTGTGGAAGTTAGCGAAGCGATCTGACGACTGAAGTTGGCGATGACGTTCGCAACTGTGAAGCGGACACGAACAACATGACTCCGTGTCGTGCGAACTCTGGGTTCAGAGAATTATCCAGCATGGTGGAGCAAACCAGATTTTGCGGGGTCATCGTGTGAGTTTGCTTGCGGATGGTTCGCGAGGTCAATAGTACTTATCTCGTTAATCGAACTATCGTATGATTGTCCATGTCCTCCCATTTCGTCGCGTATGAACCTCTGTCGCTTTCAACATCAAAACCTGACGCGCGTCGGTCTGGTCGCAGACAACTCCACCGTCATTGATCTCACGCCGGCGGGAATCACCGATTTGTTTTCCGTGCTGGAAAGCGACAAGCCGCTCGCACAACTGAACGAAGCGGCGAAACAGAAGTTGCCGAAGATGGCGCTGTCTCAAGTGAAATTGCTCGCACCCGTGGAACGACAGGAAGTGTGGGCCGCAGGCGTGACGTATCTGCGCAGCAAAGCGGCGCGCATGGAGGAATCCGAATTCAGCGCGAGCGCGTATGACCGCGTTTACGATGCAGAACGACCGGAAATCTTTTTCAAATCGCTTGCGGAAAAAGTCGTTCCCACCGGCGAACCTGTCGGCATCCGCAAAGATGCGACGTGGAGCGTGCCGGAGCCGGAACTGGTGCTGGTGATGAATTCGCGCGGCAAAGTGGTCGGCTACACGATCGGCAACGATATGAGTTCTCGCGACATCGAAGGCGAAAATCTTTTGTACCTGCCGCAGGCCAAGACGTATCATCGGTCCTGCGCGCTCGGGCCGTGGATCACAGTGGGGACACCGGAGGTGACGGCTCGCGACTGGAAAATCAATCTGCAAATCCGCCGCGACGGCGCGCCCGTGTTTGCAGGTGAAACCTCCGTCGGCCAGATCAAACGCAGCTTCACGGAACTGGCGGAATTTCTATTTCGCTGCCAGGTGTTCCCTCATGGCGCGGTGTTGTTGACGGGCACGGGCATTGTTCCGCCTGAATCGTTCACGCTTCAGGCTAAGGACGAAATCGCAATCGAGATCAGCGGCATCGGTTCGTTGACAAATCCGGTGGTGGTCGTTTGAAACATTATGAATCTGCACGGCAAAAGTTTTATTGGCGACCAGTTGTCCTCCGGGACGGGCGATTCCGTTCGCGCGACCAGTCCGCTCGATAGTGCGACGCTCGAACCCGCGTTCCATTCGGCGGGCGAGAAAGATGTCACTGCGGCGATGGAACTGGCGGAAGCCGCGTTCGCGTCATTCCGCCAGACCACAGGCGAACAGCGCGCGGCATTTCTTGAAAGGATAGCCGATGAAATCCTGGCGCTGGGCGACGATCTCATCAAACGCGGCAATCTGGAAACCGGCCTGCCCGAAGCGCGATTGACTGGCGAACGCGCGCGAACAATGGGCCAGCTCAAACTGTTCGCACAAATCGCCCGCGAAGCGTCGTGGGTGGACGCGCGCATTGACACCGCGATTCCAGATCGGCAGCCAGTGCCCAAGCCGGACTTGCGCCGGATGTTGATTCCAATCGGGCCGGTGGTCGTTTTCGGTTCAAGCAATTTCCCCCTCGCATTCTCCGTCGCTGGCGGCGACACGGCTTCGGCGTTGGCGACTGGAAATCCTGTTGTCGTGAAGGCGCACAGCGGACATCCGGGCACTTCAGAACTGGTGGCGACCGCAGTGCGCAAGGCCGTTGTCGCGTGTGATCTGCACGCGGGTGTGTTCTCGATGCTGCACGGCTCCGGCAAAGTCATCGGCACGGCGCTGGTGAAACATCCGTTCACACGCGCCGTCGGTTTCACCGGTTCGCGAGCGGCGGGGCGGGCATTGTTCGATGCTGCTTCCTCGCGTCCCGAACCGATTCCAGTCTTCGCAGAGATGAGCAGTTTGAACCCGGTGTTCATTCTGCCGGAAGCGTTGCGCGAACGAGGGGGAAAGATCGCGGAAGGATTGCGGACTTCGATGACGATGGGCGTCGGGCAGTTCTGCACGAAGCCTGGGCTGGTGTTCGGATTGGGCGGCGACCAGTTCGCACAATTCCAGAAAACTCTGGCGGGGTTGCTGGAGGCTGTTGCTCCGGCGACGATGTTGCACGGTGGAATTTGCGAGGCATATCACAAAGGCCTGACGCACGTATCGAGCGTCAGCGGCGTGAAAGTGGTGGCGCGTTCCAAGGATTCGCCGGACGCGAAGAAGACGCATGCGGAAGCGGTGATGTTGTCCACCGACGCGGCGAATTTCCGCAAGCATCCTGAGCTGGCGGAGGAAGTCTTTGGGCCGTTTGCAGTTTTGATCGCGGCACAGAGCATCGCGGAACTGGAGGCAGTGGCGCGCAGTCTCGAAGGTCAATTGACAGCCACGGTGCATGGAACGCCGAAGGATCTGGAGCAGGCCGGGTCGCTGTTGAAAATCCTCGAACGCAAGGCGGGCCGGCTCATCATCAACGGATTTCCAACTGGTGTTGAAGTGTGCCCTTCAATGAATCACGGTGGGCCGTATCCGGCCACGACGGACGTGCGTTTCACGTCGGTTGGGACTGCGGCGCTGCAACGATTCGTGCGACCGGTCTGTTACCAGGATTTTCCCGCGTCACAATTGCCGGACGCGCTGAAGGACGGCAATCCGCTGGGTATCCGGCGGCTGGTGAACGGGAAGG